>JAJYSO010000271.1:0-2527 GCA_021793535.1 Bacteroidota bacterium
AAACATTTTAAAAATTTCGAATCCGAAATCAGAACCCAAAACTACGCTACAGAAGACTTTTATGAGCGGCTTAAAAAAACGGGATTTATATATGCCAACAGCCTCTCCACCCTCACCTATCCCGAAGGGACTACGTTCAAATTAACGCTTGAAGAAATCAGCAAGGTAAACCTATTGGACAGCTTGGGATACACCTATTTTAATCTGTTCCCTGAAAAAACGCCCCAGGACTTCATAAAAAGTGCCATCGGCTTTTATGAATACTTAAAAACACACAGCTGGTTCAGCTTTAAGCTTCCTTTTTTAAAGGCCCCGGCAGAAACAAAATTGGAAAAAATCATAGACCACCGCATTCAAACCAACCTGAGTATCTTTCAAAAAAGCTTTAGCAGCCTTGTGGCCAATGCCCTACTTTATCTGGATGTACTGATCTATGCACATTATTTAAAAAATCATGCAAACCCCTTGCAGTACGCCAAGTCCCTAGAAGCCCTTATTGCCAATACCATTTACATAGGGATTCAAAAAAAGACAGACAAAGATGAGCAAGATCAACTCGTGCTCAAGATGCTGGAAGTATCCATCCGATATAATAAAATACCGGACATCTCATTGGATTACAAGGATTTGAATTACGATAAACACAAACTGCGAATTGAATGCCGATACATTCTGGACTTGTCCTGTATGACCACTTATGCCGATACTATTTTAGAAGCATCCGAAGAAACATTCATCGAAGATCTGGGCGTAAAATTAGGGTTCACAACAAGTGAAATAGAAAAAAGTATTCAAGATGCACAATCCTTTATCCAGGACAATGCGGCACGCATACATTTTCTAGGGGAGAACAATCCTTTTAAAAACCTATATGACAACACGCACGAAACGGTAAAAGTCCTGATTTTACGCAACAAAAAGAGGCTCATTACCGAAATTAAAGAAAGTAAAGAGCTGGTCGTCTTACTCAAAAAATCCCAAACAACTCCACTGACCAAAGAAGAAAAGGCCACAGTCAAAGCGCAGCTTTTGGACATCTGCAAGGTCATTCCCTCTCTGGGTATTTTCATCCTGCCCGGAGGTAGTATTCTACTGCCCATTCTCACAAAGTTTATTCCCAGCTTGCTCCCTTCCGCTTTTACGGACAACAAATAATAAGATATTCTAAAATTTACCACAGATTTATAAAATCCCTTATCTTTGAATCCATATGAAACTAAAAGCCGATAATATTGTCAAGGCCTACAAGGGCAGAAAAGTCGTAAAGGGCATTACGGTAGCCTTGGAGCAGGGAGAAATCGGAGGGGTACTCGGGCCCAATGTCGCAGGAAAGACGACTTCCTTCTATATGATTGTGGGACTGGGTAAACCCACTTCGGGAAAAGTCCTCCTTGAAAACCATGACATTACCAAATACCCCATGTACAAGCGTGCGCAAAACGGCATCGGATACTTGGCCCAAGAAGCTTCTGTTTTTCGTAAATTGAGTATTGAAGACAATATCATGAGTGTGCTGCAACTGACCAACTTATCTAAAAAGGAGCGGCACATGAAGATGGAAGCCCTCATTGAAGAATTCGGTTTGGGACATATTCGAAAAAACAGAGGTGATTTATTATCCGGCGGTGAGCGGCGCAGAACTGAAATCGCCCGAGCGCTGGCCACCGATCCTAAATTCATTTTATTAGACGAACCCTTTGCCGGAGTAGACCCGGTAGCCGTTGAAGATATCCAAAGTATCGTAGCACAACTCAAAAAAAGAAATATCGGAATCCTCATCACCGATCACAATGTACAAGAAACTTTGGCCATCACCGATCATACCTATTTGATGTTTGAAGGCAAAATTTTAAAACACGGTGTACCCGAAGAATTAGCCGAGGATGAAATGGTTCGAAAAGTTTATTTAGGACAAAATTTTGAGCTCCGGAAAAAGAAGATTTTTCAATAGAAGCCTCCTTTATATCTTCTGCAAGCCTTGATAATTCACAACATAAGGCGCATCTTTATAAAGGGGTAATTCATAGTTTTGGGAATTGGCCAACCCGACCCCGGCATAGTATACAACTGCTTTGTGTTTCAAGGCGTGTTGCTTAATGGTCTCCAACAAAATCCGATCGTATTCCTTTGGATTTTCCGGAAAAGAAATAGCGCGAACCACTATAAAATAGACGTTCTTATTCTTGAGTGCCACAAACTGAGGATTCCTTTTAAGCTTGCTGTTGATACTCAAAAATTCAAAGCCTTGATCCTCCAGATCTTTTCCCACAATGTTCATGGCCATATTGTGCAATTCTTGTTTTGTCAATTCTTCCATATTACAAAAGTAAACGAAATTTAATGTGGTTTTTTTAGTTCACTGAACTTCTTAAACGCAACATCTTTTAGAGTCAACTTGACCTTTTTAGGGATCAGAGGGTTTTAACAGTTTAGAATTCCGGTTTTGGAATTTATAAAGTCGAGGAAGAGATACGTTTTGAATATACGGATGATTGGGATTCTTCTCCTCAAAATTCTGATGGTACTC
>JAJYSO010000271.1:2537-3628 GCA_021793535.1 Bacteroidota bacterium
TTCCAAAATTTTTGAAAAGGAATTACTTGAGCGGCCACCGGCTGAGCATATTTCTTTTGCACCTCAGCAATCTTTTTTTCAATTGCTTTTTTCTGTGTCTCATTCTGATAAAAAATAACGGAGCGATAGCCTGGTCCTAAATCTGGCCCCTGTCCATTTTGCTGCGTTACATTCTGAGAAGCAAAGTAAACATCCAAAAGCGTTTCATAATCGACTACCTTGGGGTTATAAACCACCTCTACAGTTTCCGCGTGTCCTTTTTTAATATAATCTTCATACTTGGGATTTTCTCCCGTTCCTCCAGAATAACCTGAAGTTACGTGATTTACCCCAAAAACACTTTCATAAATTGATTCTGAACACCAAAAACAACCGCTAGCAAAATACGCTTGCTCAAAACCATCAGCTGTGGACTGGACTTCCACCGGATCATCCTGTGCAGTGACTTGCCTATAGTGCTGGCTCTTTTTATTTTGGCCACAGCTGGTTAAAGTGAAAAATAATAAGACCCAAACCGCTTTTCTCATTTCCTCTATGATTTTCCTTCAAAATTAAGCAAAAAGTTAATCCTTCTCTTTTATCCTTTAATTAAAATTACCTTTGTGTTATCTGGATAAAAACTATAAAATATGCTTAAAGATACTTCTTTAAAACATACTAAACTCTCCGTGTTGGACTTAATTCCCTCTTTTGAAGGGCATGAACATAAGGCCTCCATCGAAAGATCATTAGCGCTTGCTCAACATATAGATCAGCTGGGGTTTCACCGCTTATGGATTTCTGAACACCACAACACAGCGGGCCTTTTGAGTGCTGCCACAGTCGTCCTTATGGGCTATTTGGCACAAGGCACCCAAAACATTCGCATAGGCTCCGGGGGAATCATGCTGCCCAACCATGCACCCCTTATCGTGGCTGAACAAATGGGAACATTGGCCACCTTGTATCCAAACCGTATTGATATGGGCCTAGGCAGAGCGCCCGGAACAGATCAGCTCACCGCCAGAGCTTTAAGAAAAGAACAACTAGATCGCGCCCATGATTTTCCAAGCGACGTACAAGAATTGCAGTATTTTCTCTCCGAGCATACC
>JAJYSO010000272.1 GCA_021793535.1 Bacteroidota bacterium
CCGAACCGAAATGAGCCGTAAAACTGAATATGTTCATAATCCCTGCTTTTTGAGCGCTAATATACTAAAAATATTAGGTGTGTTTGCGGAGAATCAGAAAATTCATTTTTAATTTCAAAAAAATATGAAAAATAATTTATTTCTATTACTTCTTTTCTTCTTGAGCCTCCAAGTTTCTGCTCAAAAAACCTATATCTGGTGTGGAACCCTTATCGACGGCATCTCAGACACAACTAAATCCAACATGACTATTGTGGTGGAAGACGGAACAATTACAGCAATCCAAGATGGTTTTACCCAAGCCAGAGGCGATGATCAGGTCATTGATTTAAAAAATCAAACCGTCACCCCCGGATGGATTGATGCACATGTACACCTTTCCTCAGAGTCCAATATAAATGGCTACCTAGAGCGGTTCCAACTCAATGTTCAAGATTATGCCTACCGTAGTGTAGGCTATGCCAAAACCACTCTCATGACTGGATTTACAACTGTCAGAGACGCTGGAGGAGTGGTAGACCTCTCTCTTCGTGACGCTATCAACCAAGGATTAATTGTGGGGCCTAGAATATATGCTGCTGGAACCTTTATCGGATCAACCGGATCTCACGCAGACCATACCAATGGAATGCGAGATGATCTCATGGGCGACCCAGGTCCTGTGGAGGGAATCGCCAACGGCCCATACGAAGCGATAAAAGCCGTACGTGAAAATTATAAAAGAGGATCTGATGTCATCAAAATTATGGCCACAGGTGGTGTTTTAGACGTATCCACAAGCGGTACTGCCCCTCAATTCACGGATGAAGAGTTTGAAGCCATCGTCAATACCGCAAACGACTATAATTTAAAAGTTATGGCACATGCCCATGGGACCGAAGGGATAAACCGCGCACTAAGAGCAGGTGTTGCCTCTATTGAACACGGAACTTATATGGATGATGAATCCATTCGTTTATTCAAAGAAAAAGGAGCGTATTACGTCCCTACAATCATCGCTGGACGCTCTGTAGCTGACTCTGCAAAAGCACACCCTCACTACTATCCTCCATTAGTGAAGGCAAAAGCATTATCTATTGGCCCCGACATGGACGCCACCCTTAATAAAGCCTATAAATCTGGAGTAAAAATTGCTTTTGGAACGGATGCAGGGGTGTATAAACACGGTAAAAATTGGTTGGAATTCACCTATATGATCGAAGATGGTATGAAACCTATGGACGCAATCAAAGCTGCTACCGCCAATGCCGCCGATCTATTAGGAATTAAGGATAAAACCGGAAGCATTGAAGTCGGAAAATGGGCCGATATTACAGCCGTAGATGGGAACCCATTAAAAGATCCTCAGGCTTTCGGAAAGGTCGTTTTTGTTATGAAAGAAGGGAAAGTATACAAGAGCGAATAAGCCCTCTATCCGCCACCCATCGAACTCCAAATTGCCCTTTCTTTCCTTTTTAAGAAGGGGCTTCCCCGATCGGTATCTCCTTATTTCGCATAAATGCTTAAATTACAGCCTCGAACTTCACCTGTTCGAGGCTTTTTAACACTGTCAAAGCCAAAGGAATTCTTTATACGACAACTTTAAAAGATTATAAAAATGAGCCCTCAACCGAAAACCACTTTGACTTGGTCCGAATTTGCAAAGGTAGAAATGCGCGTGGGAACCGTCCGTGAAGCCGTGCGTTTTAAAGCTGCAAGAAATCCAGCATACAAAATGAAAATTGATTTTGGTCCGTACGGAGAACGAAAAACTTCTGCTCAGCTCACCACGCTCTATCAACCCGAAGATTTAATAGGAAAGCAAGTTATTTGCGTAGTCAATTTTCCGCCTAAGCAAATCGCCACAATGATGAGTGAGTGCCTGGTTTTGGGCACGCTAGGAGAAAATAATGAAATCACTATTTTAAATCCAGAACGAAAAGTGGAAAATGGATTGCGCATTGGATAGCATAAGCCTTAAAAAATGCTCTTATCCCTTTCCAGTACCAAGAAAAAATAGCTCAGCAGAAATCCCATCTCCTAAGAACTTGGAAGAGGTTGCAATCCTCACCGTATCCCCCTCTTGTACCAATAATCCCTTTGCAAACAATGCACGAGCCTCCTGCTCAAAAAAATCGACATAAAAATCCCCAAATTTTTGTTTTATTTCAGAGCGTGAGACTCCCCAGATCGTCCTTAAGCGGGTCATTATATATTCGTTATAGCGGTCTTTCGGTGTAAGGGTTTCCCGTTCCGATGATAAATTTCCCCGATTAATCGCTTGAATATATTTCAGGTTATGGCGTACATTCCAATACCTGTGCGTTCCATCAAATCCATGAGCGGAAGGCCCTATTCCCACATATGGTTTCCCAAACCAATATGCGGTATTGTTTCGAGAAAAATACCCCGCTCTTCCAAAATTAGAAAACTCGTAATTAATATATCCTGTAGCAGTCAAGGTCTCTACCAACATGGCGTATTGCCGACTGGCCTTTTCATCATCAACGTGCTCTTTCTTACCCTGTCGAATCATCTTGGCCAAGGCGGTACGAGGCTCCACCGTTAAAGCATAAGTGGACAAATGCGGAATATCATATTTCAATGCCTTATTCAAGTTCATCAACCATTTCTCATCACTCATTCCTGGCACTCCATAGATCAAATCAATGGACAGGTTATCAAAATACTGTTTAGCCACTTTTATTGCCGTATCCGCCTGAAGTAAAGTGTGGGATCTGTTCATCCATATCAGATCCTCTTCAAAAAACGACTGTACACCAATACTCAGTCGGTTAACTCCACTGGCATAAAAGGAAGTGATTTTACCCTCTGATAAATCATCTGGATTGGCCTCTAAGGTAATTTCAGCCTCTGGGCTTACCGCATAGTTTTCACGGATGGATTGAAATATTTTTTGCAATTCCTCTTTGGACAATAAACTGGGAGTCCCCCCTCCAAAGTATATGGTTTCTACATCTCCAATAACTTCTTTTTTTCGCAATACCAATTCTTTACATAGGGCATCAACCAGCTCTGGCTTTCTTTTTAAGGAAGTAGAAAAATGGAAATCACAATAGTAACAGGCCTGTTTGCAAAAGGGGATGTGTATATAAATACTACTCATAATTTGTCAATGGATAGGGGTATTTTTATTTTTTGTTTCAATCCAACGGGACAAGTAACGAGTAGACTGTAAACGATGTTGTAAAATGAGTTGTTGCCAAAAATTTTGATGGCGAATGGTTATCAAATCTTTCCTTAACCTTTCCAGTCTATCAAAGAAACTCCGTTTAAAATGAGCCTTGTTAAAATCTGTAGCAAAAAGCGGATAAACCTTCTGCTGGGCCTCATACCACTGTGCTTTATTTTGATATAGAGAAACGGCAGCCCAAGCAATTTCTTGGGGTGTATCTGCTGCTATTAGCCCTGGAAAGCTTTCTCGATCAGCAACTCCCTCCGCGCCTATTTCAGTTGTTACCGAAGGAGTTCCGTTTTCCATGGCATCAAACAACTTTCCCTTTAACCCAGCACCATAACGTAGAGGGGCCAATAGTATTCTAGCACCTCTGAACATACTCCTTAAATCTTCCACTCGACCCTGCACCCGAAATTTTTCTGACGGACTATCCAGTTTAGAT
>JAJYSO010000273.1 GCA_021793535.1 Bacteroidota bacterium
TCATTCCAACCATATACACCACCACCGCCATCGAAATCAGAAGAAATACCTACATGATCAATTCCGATGAGCTCAACCATATGATCGATATGATCTACATAATCTTTCACATCTACTGGAGGAGCGACAGGATTTACCTCTTCCTCGATGCGAGGCTCAGCTGCTGTCAAAAGTGCTCTATATTGCTCAAGGTATGCCTCTACCTTATCCTCATCCATTTTCTGTAAATCACCCCAGTTTAAAATTTCAAAACCTTTATCTTCAGCCATCTCCTCTAAGACTTTACGAGAAGCTGCCTTATGAAGGGAATCTTTTTTAGAGTTTACGTAACTGGCAAAGGCAACGGCCTGTACCACTCCTCCGTTCTTCTCAATAGCTTTTAATTCTTCATCCCAAAGATTTCGACTGACATCATTGACTGCTCTTGCCGAAGAGTGAGAAGCAATCACCGGAGCTTTAGACAATTCAATGGCTTGTTTATTAGTGCTCTGTGCTGGATGAGAAACGTCAATCATGATTCCCAACCGATTCAACTCAGCAATGGCTTTTTTACCCAAATCACTCAGCCCATCGTGTAGCCATACATCATCGCGTTCTCCAGTATTGGAGTCTCCCAATTGGCTATGACCATTATGTGCAACGGAAAAATAACGTCCGCCACGATCGTAAAATTCTTTTATTTTAGACAAATCTTCTCCAATAGGATAGCCATTTTCCACTCCGATAAGGGCTACCAATTTTCCTTCTTTATGGATGCGTCTCACATCCTCAGCTGTTGTGGCCAGTTCAATTTGATCTGGAGCAAACTCTTCGGTTAACCGGTGTATGGCCTTAAATTTTGCATCAGCATTGGCATACGCTTTTTTATACCCTTCAGGAGTCAGCTCCCCCTGACCGGTATAAACAACGAAAAATGCAGCATCCAATCCACCTTTCCTCATCTTGGGTAAATTTACTTGTGTAGGAAGGTCCTGACTGTAATTGCGGTCTGCAGTAAAGTTACTGACATCAATATCGTCATGTGTGTCAATGGAGATGACATTCTCATGAATTTTTTTAGCCTTTTCTATCAGCGCTTCTTGATCACCTTTTTGTGCTCCATCGGTATCCGATTTTTCCTTTTTGCCTCCACAAGAAACCAATAATAGGACGAAAACAACAAGGATAAAATGAGGTAATTTCTTCATAATCAAATTTTAAAGTTTTCAATGTTAATTTAACAAAGCCTCTAAAATAGTAAATTTTAAGAAAAAGTTATGTTTTTAATATGAAATTTAATCCCTTCGAGCAAAAAACAAAAAATCTCCAAAAGACCGATGTAAAAGCCTTTTGGAGACCCTGTTTTACTTCCAAGCTATGCAAACTCCCCACCCATGGAGGCTTTTACACTACTTTTAATAAGGATAGTCCTTACAAATTCTGCACAATAGCCAAAGATTTAGTTACGTGTTCATCCGGAGAAAGGCCGTGTTCTTCAGAGGAAAACATCTCGATTATTGTACCATCCTTACCAATTACAAAGGTCACTCGAGGTAAAAATCCATGGTCAATATTCACCCCCCTAACATCCTTAGCTCCCTCTTTAGCTCCTGAAATTTGTAATCCATATGTTGCGGCTATAGTTCCTTTTTCATCAGCTCCAACCGGAAAATTCCCTGCACAAAAATCAGGGTCTGCCGAAAAATCGTTCAATCGCTCTATGTTATCTGCAGACAATCCAATGATAGTGGTATGGGCTGCCTTAAAATCACCGCTGAGTTCAGAAAAGGTATGGGCTTCCAAATCACATCCCGGGGTATAGGCAGAAGGGTAAAAATAAAGGACGACAGGTCCCTTTGCCAGAGCATCTTTCAAAGAAAATTCAAATGCTTTTCCGTCTAAGCTTGCTTCAGTAGAAAAATCAGGGGCTTGATCGCCTTTGTTCAATATTTTTTGCGCCATTATTGATTGGGGTATTAAAAGGGTTAAACTAAAAATTAAACTGCACAGAAGAATCGTTTTTTTACACATAATCGTTGCTTTTACACCCTCACGAAGGTAACAAATAGATTGGTGATCTTTTGCATTCATCATTCTTTTTGAGAAAAATTTAAAATATATATACTTTATATAAATACCAATGATTGCATTTAGTTTCATTGTGAATTTCAGATTATTATCCTAATTTTTGGTATTTCTATTCTTAATACGAGATAAGTAGGTAATTTTGTCAACTTTTTAAAGCGGAATGCTATGGGTTTTGATTTTAAACAACTGATTACGGCTTCAATGATTCTTTTCGCCATTATTGACATTATGGGAAGCATCCCTATTATTATCAGTTTACGCAAAAAGGTAGGGCATATCCAGAGTGAAAAAGCTACGGCAGTAGCAGGACTCATCATGATTGTCTTTATTTTTATTGGAGAAAAAATATTGGGTCTTATCGGAATCGATATCAACTCCTTTGCGGTAGCCGGATCTTTTATTTTGTTTGTAATGGCGCTGGAGATGATCCTAGGCATTCAAATTATGAAAGATGAAACTCCCGAGAGCGCGTCCATTGTTCCATTAGCTTTTCCACTTATCGCCGGTCCTGGTGCGATGACCTCTTTATTAGCCCTCAGAGCCGAATACAACCTGGTCAATATCATTGCAGCTATTCTTTTGAATATCATCCTTGTTTACATTGTATTAAAAACATCTGGAAGAATTGCGCGAATTCTGGGAAATACAGGAATTAACGTTATTCGTAAAATTTTTGGCGTAGTTTTGTTGGCCATAGCCGTCAAACTATTTACGGAAAATATTCAACATCTTTTTTAACATGAAGTATTTTATTTATATCCTGCTCGTACTTTCAACAGCCCTCTTTTTTTTAAATGTATTTCAATTGGATTACAGCAATATCTTCAGTGCTGAAAATACAGGCTCACTGGTGGGAATACTAGCCTCTGCCTGCGTAATTGTGCTCATGCTTATCCTCAATACCAGTCGGGCCATTCAGAAAAAATCAAAGGAAAATAACCTGGATGCCTAAGATTCTTTTTCCAATTCTAAAATTTTATCAATGACCTTGTCGTGCTGGGCAATAAGGTACTCATATAGCTCCGTACCAAAGAGCTGGTGTGCCATTGTGGCTGTTAAATATTCCTTGATCAACCCCTCGTATTTTTTGGGTTGAAAATTTAAATTATAAGTTTCCAAATACTCCGTAAAATCAAGGACCCAATCATCGGTAACAATGGTTTCTTTTTTAAAATCCTCCCAAGTTAATCGGTTGTAAAAAGTTCTATTTTCATCCATTTTTTCAAAAATAAACCTATCCATCAATCCTCCTTTAAACATATAATCTAAACTCTCCTTCTTGTAATTGATGTCTCTGGATATAAAAACATCGGGAATTATTCCCCCTCCACCATAGACAATTTTGCCTCCTGGAGTTGTAAATTTTAGAGAATCGTCTACTTGAATGCTGTCTTTTGAAGTCAATTCACCATTGTGATAGCGCTTGATATAATCCCGATAATATTCGTTTCTACTCAAATTTTTATAGGGTTTTTGAATGGATCTTCCTGTTGGTGTATAATATCTCGCCACGGTCAATCGCACAGCACTACCATCTCCCAAT
>JAJYSO010000274.1 GCA_021793535.1 Bacteroidota bacterium
CTCCATGACGGGATATAACTTTGTCAAATATGCGGGCTACGCAAAGTTCCACCACCGCAGTCTAACCCGTCAGTTGAGAAGCATCCAAGCCTTTTCCTTCCTCTGTTTTATCCTTTTACTAGTCTCTCTCTTAAAACAAAGTCATCGCTTTATTTTATATGCCGGTGCATTGGGATTGTTTACCCTGCTGTATGCCGTTCCCTTTTTACCCAACCATAAAAATTTACGGCACATTAAAATACTCAAGATCATCATTATCGCTGCTGTTTGGGCATTGGCTACGGCTGGACTCCCTCTGGTGGACACGCTCAATTTTAACTCGGATGCTTTATTGAGAATTTTAAATTACTTTGTCTTCGTACTTGCTCTTATCATTCCTTTTGAAATCAGAGATTTAAAGTTTGATGCCCCAAACCTCGGCACCTTACCTCAATTAATCGGAGTAACCAAAACAAAGAAAGTCGGCTACTTACTCCTCGCCCTTTACTTGCTCATCAGTTTTCAACTTCAATTGGAGACTTTTGCCCTAACCGTTAATTTCATAATGGCACTTCTAACAGGAATCGCCATAAAATACGCTTCAAAGGATCAGCATTTTTATTACGCTGCGTTCTGGGTAGAAAGCCTACCCATAATTTGGCTCCTCCTTCACCTCATCGGCCAAAGAATTGCTTAAAACCATTCTCAAAAGCTTTTTTTCTTTCCTCTCAAGAAGAGTATCTTTGCAAAAAAAGAGCTATGACGACATCCTCTGTACGCGTACGTTTTGCCCCCAGCCCTACTGGCCCTTTACACATTGGTGGACTGCGTACCGCTTTATACAACTACCTGTTTGCCAAAAAACACAAGGGTACTTTTATACTCCGAATTGAAGACACCGACCAAAAGAGATTTGTCGAAGGAGCTGAAGACTATATCAAAGAGGCTTTAAATTGGTGTGGCATCCCCTATGACGAAGGTCCGGAAAAAGAAGCCAGCTATGGCCCCTATCACCAAAGTGACCGAAAAAGCATTTATAAGGAGTACGTCGAAAAACTATTGACCTCCGGGCAGGCTTATTATGCCTTTGATACCGCCGAAGAGCTCGCGAAACTTCGGGAGGATTTCGAGAAGGCAGGAAAAACCTTCAGTTACGACTGGGAGACACGGCATCAACTCAAAAACTCTCTTGCCTTGTCGGAGGCAGAAGTTCAACAAAAACTTGAAAATAACGAAAAATATGTCATCCGCTTTAAACCACCTCACAACCAAGAGGTGATCATGCACGATTTGGTACGGGGTGAAATCACGGTTAACACCAAAGCTGTAGATGACAAAGTACTTTACAAAAGCGATGGCCTACCCACCTATCACATGGCCAATATCATTGACGATCATTTAATGGAAATCAGCCATGTCATTCGGGGAGAAGAGTGGCTACCCTCTATGGCCTTGCACGTATTATTGTACAAAGCCTTTGACTGGGAAGCTCCCGAATTCGCGCATTTACCGCTTATCTTAAAACCTACTGGCAAAGGAAAACTGAGTAAACGGGATGGCGACAAACTAGGGTTTCCCGTTTTCCCTTTGGCCTGGACAGACCCTAAAACGGGTGACCTCGCTGCGGGATACCGCGAAGCGGGTTACCTTCCCCAGGCAGTGATCAACATGCTCGCTTTTATGGGGTGGAATCCGGGTCACGGCTCAGAAAAAGAAATATTTTCTCTTCAAGAACTCATCGATGCATTCAGTTTCAAACAAGTATCCAAAAGTGGAGCAAAGTTTGATTTTGAAAAAACCAAGTGGTTTCAACACCACTACTTTCAGCAAGCAGATAACAAAACCATCGCTCAGGAATTCACCAAAATCATAGCAGACAAAGGGTATCAACCGGATCCTGCATACGTAGAACAAGTCACTAAAGCGATCAAGGAGCGCGCCACGTTTACAAAAGAATTATGGGAACTGGGGGATTTCTTTTTTAAAGCCCCTGAAGCATACGATAACAAAGCCGTAAAAAAAGCTTGGAAGGCCGACACCCCTTCTCTTATGAAAGCAATAAAGGACATTATCCAACAAATAGATCATTTCACCAAAGAGGAATTAACACAGCAAGTAAAGACGTGGATAACTCAACAAGAAATAGGGTTTGGCAAAGTGATGATGCCCTTGCGATTGGTTATTGTAGGAGCCATGAAAGGTCCTGATTTGTTTCAAATTATGACACTGATCGGAAAGGAAGAGACCTTATCACGCATAACGCAGGCATTACAGAGGCTTTAAGTCTGTCATCCTTTATTTTCCCGCTGTTCATAAATTTAAGGAAAATATTCGCAAACTTTTAAAAAAGAATTTATATTTGTTATATGCTGATTACTGAACACATAGAATCTCTATTATATCGCTACGACTGTGTTATTTTGCCAAAATTCGGGGCTTTCTTGGCCCAAAGGGTTCCGGCAGAGATCAACGCATCCACCCATACGTTTTACCCTCCTAAAAAAGTAATTTCTTTCAATCGGCAACTTCGGGAAAACGATGGGTTATTGGCCAACCAATTGGTAAAATCAGAAGAGATAACCTATGCATTAGCACTGCAAAAAATTCAATTCTTCGTTCAAAGTCTTAACCGTGCACTGACCACTGGAGAAGAAGTCCATATTGGCACCACGGGGTATTTTTATGCTCAAGCCGATAAAATTCTTTTTCAAGCTTCTCAACACAATTATCTGTTGGACGCTTTTGGCACCACTCATTTTACCGCCAAAGCCATTTTAAGGAAAGAAGGAAAAGAAAAGGCGCTACTCCCCCAAAAAACAGCAGCCCCCTCTATACTGGAACAAAAAGAAACGCTGGTCGACCACGAGTCCTCTCAACCTCGGATCTTGGGAAAAAGTCCGCAGAAACATTTCGCCTCTTATTGGAAATACGCTGCAGTCGGGCTTGTGGCTCTCGGAATTGGAAGTACCCTGACATTAGGCTGGTATTCCAACCAAGTAAAAGCACACAATATAGCCGTTCAACAAAAAGCAGAACGCCAAATAGAAAACAGGATTCAGCAAGCCACTTTTATCATCGACGAGCCACTGCCTTTGCACACCTTTAACATCAACATCCCAAAGGCTTCAGGAGATTATCATATCGTTGCTGGCGCTTTTCGCGACAAATCCAATGCACAAAAAAGAATCCAACAATTAAAAGAAGAAGGGTATCAGCCTAAATACATAGGAGCCAACCAATACGGCTTACATCAAGTAGTCTACCAAAGCTTTTCAAACCGTACAGAGGCTCTTGACGCGCTACGGACGATACGCAAAGAAAACCAGGATGCATGGTTACTGATTAAAACACTATAAGTTTTAATCAGCGGGTTTTGTTTATATTTGTCAAAAAAAATGAGGGCAAAATATCCACGTGAATCACTCGCTGTAGTTACTGATATCATCTTACCAGGAGAAACCAATCCCATCAACAATCTTTTTGGAGGAGATCTCCTTGCCCGTATGGATCGCATTGCCAGTATTTCTGCCGGACGTCACTGTAGAAGACATGTGGTCACTGCATCGGTTAATCACGTAGCTTTTCAAAAACCCATTCCACTGGGCAGCATCATTACCATTGAAGCCAA
>JAJYSO010000275.1 GCA_021793535.1 Bacteroidota bacterium
TACCCCTATTAATTTTGCAAAGCAAGCCGTTATCGCCTTGGTCTTACCCGAAACACAATCGGCGATCACCCTAACGCCTCAAAGCTTACAGCAACAAGGCGACCAACTGATTCTTTCGTATAAAAAAGAAACGGGGGCACAGCAATCCTTTACGACAAGGCCTTATTTGATCTTAATTATTGACAAAAACATCACAGGAGAGGTAAGGTTCATCGCAGAATAAAACTTCCTTCAATCCGCACCTATAGGCCTCAAAAGGTTTTTTTCGCTCAGTCCTCTTTTACTTTGGCCTTCTGAAACCTTTGGAGAGAGCCTTCTATCTTATGGGGTTTAAAAACATATGTTTTTGCACCAACTTGAACCTGTAATGCATCTTTAAAAAGCTTGTACACTGCTTGCTTATTCTTAAATTCTATAGCATTTTTATTTTCATCCCAATCCATCTTCCCGCCATAGAGCAACTCGATCTTATCTTGTTTATCGGTAAAAGCATAAAAAGTTTTCTCCAGCGCCTGCTCCTGAAACAAAAACATTTGTTTTCCATTCTCAAATTGAAAATAGAGCAAAAGATCTGCATTGAACGAGCCATCTTCATTTACAAAACTCTCCTTATCCAACACATGGTAGGAGGAAGTGACCAAGGTATCCTTTTCCCTTTGATAAACGGTATAGTCCCAGTAAGGCTCAGCAAAACTATGTCCTTCTTCTACCCTATGGATCAGATAAGGCTTGTTTTCTTTGATGGTATAGGTGGAATACTGATGCCAGCAACAACCATCCTTGGTCATGGTTTGCAGGGTTTTCTCTTGGGTATTTACGCCAAACATTCCACAAAAATCTTGCGCTAATCGTGTAAAATCCTCACTCTGGAAAAAACCGCCATCACGAGCTAAATAAATTTGGTAAGAGGGGCCACTATAGCAACTGTAGTTCCCATCGCTAATGGCCAAATCTTTTTCCCCATCAAAATTGAAATCCTCATAGATCAAAACACTTTGCTCCCCATAAGGTTGCTGCACAATATTGGCCTCCACTTCATCGTCGACAATATTCGCAGCCAAATTTTCGGACTCCACTTTAACCAGCCGCTGCCCCGTTTGTTTATCGTACACCGCAATCCAGCCCGGACTGTATATAGCGGTCGGGGCTTCCAAATAAACCTCGGCCGTATACCGCTCGGAAAAATCCTGAACCTTATAGACCACCTGAGCATTGGCTTGTCCCATTCCCAAAAACAGGCCACTCCACACCCACCAAAAAAAATATTTTCTCATGACGTAAATTTTTAGCGCTCGTAAGGCTCGCCTATCTTGGAGTGTCTTCTCCAGGATCTCTCTACAACAGCAGTACGCAAAGAATAAAATTGGTGAATTGCACTTCTCCATATATTCTTATAAGCATATTGCTTGTAAGAGGGTTACCTGCTAATGCTCCTCGCGATATTCCTCTCCCGTTTGTAACCGCACATAAAACTCCTCCATTTGTCCATTTATTAGGGCCCGCACCCGTCCATCCTCCTCCATCCAAGTATACCGTGGCGGGGTAATTCTTTTTTTCGATACCATATTGAGCAAACCATATTTTAACCTGCGATTAGGTCCCTCTCTCTCAGCTATTGAATAAATAGCCACATCGGGATCAGCTGTGGTCTCTAAAGAATAGTATTGAGCAGGCAACAACCATTTCTGCTTTTCAGGCACATAGATCCCATAGTTTTGTGATGTCTTATTCATGACAAAGTACCAATCAGGATGGCCCCAAATCGGAATAAAATCGCCTGGGAATTCGGTTATCGAAAAATCCGGATGTATCATCCAATATTTTCCCGATTTAACCAAAGTTAACCCTGCTCCAGTATGATTCGGAACGATCGCGCCTTGCGTAGGTACATCCACTATCCATTGACCATCGCTTTGCAAGAAATAGACTTTATACCCCTCTCCTTTGCCCGCCATAGAAACGATCAAAAAAGAACGCTCGTTCCAAGGCACAATTTGAACTGCACCGGCCAAGATACGCCGGGCCGACAAATCCAAACTATCCTTGTGATAGGGTGAGATTATCCGGGGAAAGCCGGTCTCCAATTGTGGTGAAATAAAATAGCGCCCACTTTGGTCCACATAAATAGGCTTTTGAAAAACCGTGTAAGGCGGCATACCAGGGATGGGATTGTTAACGACAATAGGGCGTCCATTAACCTCTTCAACCACCAGCGAATCTACCTTTTCAAGCTGCACCTTCTTCTTCAGATTGCCTTTTGGATCTCCCAAATAAAAAGAGTCTCCCTTTTGATAGAGCCAGACACGATCATTGCTTATTTCGGTAACGGCCTTGGGAAGAGGTTTCCATTTCTTCTTGCTCTTCTTGTATAAATGCCCTGCTATTTCGACCACACCACCAAGGCGCCTACGCGGCCGATAGGTGTAGGGCACAAAATGTTGAGGCTCCCAATGCTCACTCCAATAGCTTACCCCCAGCTCATGATCGGTCTCGCGCTTACGCAAGAGTTGTTGTCCATCTTCCAGCGTCTGCACTTTATAGAGTGTTCGAGGAACCTTAGTCAATAAGAAAGGTCCTGAATTCCCGCCTAAAAAATTAAGTCCCGGCAGTATTCGCCAATTCCAAAACTGCCACCAAGCGTTGTACTCGCTCTTGGTCGAAACAAAGAGGGTTTGTTCCTCTCGTACCATTTGAACAGCAGCATACTTTATGGGAAGGACGACATCGTTTTTACTATCGATTATTCCGTATTGTTTATCTTTACACACAACGGCCACTCCATTTTCAAAAGGACGCGCATCATCATATTGAGGCTTTATTTTTAGCTTTCCCTCTCGATTGACAAAACCAAATTTCCCGTTCTCACCTCTATAGGGAAGCCAGGCCTCTGCGTGCTCTGAAAGGTGTTGCGGGCTATGACAGGCGATCAGAAAAAACAGCATTGTTACTAAAGGTAAGGTCCACTTCATAAAAGTATTGCGTCTTCTAAAGATACAGGCAACCGCTTAGCGTTCCTGCACGGCCCAAAGTTGCGGATAAAATCTCTTTCTATCCAAAAAAACAGCAGTACAAAACTCCTCTTCTTCCATCTTGTGCATCTACAAATCGTCTACACCGTGCAAAGTCAAGCCTTTCTTTCCATAGTGATAGGGAACTGCGTTGTGATTATCGCTATTCACAATAACCATTTGTTTACAAAAACAATAACTTTATTATACACAAATTGCGTTTGTAAACAACATTTATTAAAAAATCGTATACTCTTTAATTTGACTACAAAATTCTCCCCATTGCTGTCATCCAAGTTAATTGATGAATATTTTGATGCGTTTCTTATAGCCAAATAAAATATGATTTCATCCGCTTTTTGTTCTTTTTCCAAATTATAAAATACCGTTTTCCCTTACCCCCCCTTTCTTTCATTTTAAGCTAAGCGTTTTTAAAAAATTTGCCCCTGCTTATAATCACAGCGGTGATCATTTCAGTCATCTTAAAGGACCACCCAGCCTTGTCAACTTCTTAGTATTCCGTAAGTTTAAAATAAGCCCCCAACAACCCTAGTGAAAGCAAGGCCAAACCCAAAATCAAAAAAAACGTAC
>JAJYSO010000276.1 GCA_021793535.1 Bacteroidota bacterium
TCTGCTATGCCTTAAAATGGAAAGGAAACATCGGCAAAGGTGTTGCTGTCCTCATTAACGGAGCAACAGGTTTTACCGGAGAAATTGCTACGCAAATGGCTCGTCATTACGGTGCAAAGACTATTGTGGTAACCGGAAGAAATCGAGATCGATTGCGCCAACTACAAAGGGTGGGGGCAAGCCTTACTCTATCCTTGGACGAACCAGATTTTTCTACTCAGCTTAAAAAAATACACCAAACCACTCCCTTCGACATCGTCTTGGATTACCTATGGGGAGAAACAGCGGAACGCCTTTTAACAATATTGAGTCAAGGACCTACGCATTCCACACGTTTTATCAACTTAGGAAACAATGCAGGCAATCAGCTTTCTTTATCAGCCAACTTACTGCGCAGCTGTGCTATTGAAATTATCGGGGCAGGTATGGGGAGCTACACCTCCACCGAATTTGATCGGCTCACCCATGAGTTGATACCAGAAGCATATGCATTGGCCACTCAAGGCAAACTAGTGGTCAGCCTCCAAAAAGCGCCGCTAAAAGAAGTTCAAAAAGTGTGGCAGGCCCAGCCAGAAGCTGGCACCCGTACCGTCTTTATGATGGATTAACCCATGAGCCATTCCTTAAAAGATTGGTAATCATTTTTTAGTGGAAAAGCTTTCTTGACTTTGTTCATGATTTCCTTTCCCTGTGGAGGCACATCTACCTTTGCCCATTGCTCATCCGTATAGACATTGGGAAATTTACAAGGATGAGCCGAAGACAGGAACACTCCCGCTACTTTAGTTTTATTTTCTGTACCATAATTTTTTAAGCCTTGGTAGGCAATGGCCGTATGCGGACACATCAAGTAATGGGCATCCGACTCAACTCTTCGAATAATTTCCAAGGTTTGTTCATCGCTAAAGGAATATCCGCTGATCTGTTTTCTCATTTTTTCGACACTGTTGTCAAACAGGAATTGCATTCGCTCAAAATTGCTAGGATTCCCAATATCCATAGCATTAGACAGGGTGTGAATAGAAGGTTTCGCCTTAAAAATACCCGATTGTAAATACTCCGGTACCGTATCATTCACATTGGTAGAAGCGACAAAGTGAGAAATGGGAAGCCCCATCTTCTGCGCGAAAAGACCAGCCGTTAAATTTCCAAAATTTCCACTGGGTACAGAAAAAACTATCGGTTGTGTATTTCCACTTCTTCTGATTTGAGCAAAGGCATTGAAATAGTAGAAGCTCTGCGGAATCAATCGCGCAATATTAATAGAATTGGCCGAGGATAGCGTTTTCTTTTTATTCAACTCCTTGTCTAAAAAGGCTTTTTTGACTAAGGCTTGACAATCATCAAAAGTGCCCTCAACTTCCAAAGGAGTAATATTCTTTCCCAGTGTTGTCAGTTGTCGCTCTTGAAGAGGACTGACCTTTCCTTTGGGATACAACAAGGTAACATGAATCCCGGGAACATTATAAAACCCTTGCGCCACTGCACCTCCTGTGTCGCCAGAAGTAGCCACTAAAATATCAATCTCTGCATGCCCTTTATCCAAAAAATAATTCATCAGCCGACTCATAAAACGAGCGCCAAAGTCTTTAAAAGCCATGGTAGGGCCATGGAAAAGCTCCAGGACAAAAACATCCTCTTCGATTTGCTTAATCGGTGCTGGAAAATTGATCGCTTCTCGAACAATCTGCTTTAGAGCGGAAGCCTCCACTGCTTCACCCATTAAACGATGGGCCACTTCAAAGGCGATCTCTTGGAAAGATTTTTGAGCTAGTGCTCTGTAAAATGATGTGGGTAATTCGGGAAAAGCTTTCGGCATGTACAACCCCCCATCGGCCGGCAAACTTTTAAAAATGGCCTCCGGTAAGCTTACAAGTTGCTCAGGAGATCGGGTACTAAATAATTTCATTTTATATTCTCTTAAGATTGAACAGAAAGGACTCTAGGGCCATCCGCATTTACACTCGAAACAAAGGCATGTGAATTCACGCCAACTTGTTCAAAACGGCTTTGAACCATGGTCTTTATATTTTGTGCTGTTTTAAGGTTATCGCAAAGGGCAAATACAGAGGGACCGGAACCTGAAATCCCAAAGCCCAAGGCTCCCAAAGCCAGCGCATTTTTTTTCAACTCATAAAATTCCGGAATTAAAATTGCACGAGAGGGTTCGATCAATCGGTCTTCCAAGGAACGACCGATCAATGCATAATCACTTCTATACAAACCACTCACCAGCCCAGCAATATTCCCCCACTGCTCAATGGCATCCCTTAAGAGAATATGCTGTCGCACAATTTTACGGGCATCTCGCGTTTGGATTTCAATTTGAGGGTGGATGACAGTGGCAATCAACTTCTCGGGAGTAGGCAAAGGGATGATGTCCAAAGGCTCATAACTTCTAATCAAGACAAATCCCCCATACAAGGAAGGGGCCACATTATCAGCATGGCCATGACCACAAGCAATTTCTTCTCCCTTCAGCGCAAAGGGCATGAGCTCTTTAATCGACAAAGGCTCTCCCAATAGCTTGTTCACCCCAAAAATCCCAGCCACCGTACTGGCCGCACTCGATCCCAACCCACTTCCAATGGGCATTTTTTTATGAAGTTTTACAGAAATACCCAAATCCTTTCTGCCAATTTTTTCTAGGATTCCAGAGATTGTGGCGGTTACGGTATTTTTTAATGGATCTCTGGGCAAAAGCCCTTGATCGCCAGTAATTTCTGTAAGTTCGACACCAGGGGTTTTCTTTAATTCGATTTCTACCTCATCTCCTGGGGCATTCAACGCAAATCCCAGAACATCGTATCCACAAATTACATTGGCCACCGTGGCCGGCGCAAAAACTTTGACATATTTATTCATTTTCTTTAAGTTTTCAGATAAGTCAAGCACACTTGCTATGTTGTTTATTATTCCATTTTTCTATTCATTTTTACCAATTCGTATTACATCGGCAAAAACGCCCCCCGCAGTCACCTGTGCGCCGGCCCCGGCTCCTTTAATGACCAGCGGGTAGTCCGCAGGATAACGCTGTGTTGTAAAAGCCACGATATTATCACTCCCAGACAAGTTGTAAAAGGGGTGGGATGGTCCTACAGATTTTAACATTAAGCGCACCTTTCCTCCTTCTAAAACTCCAATATAACGGAGTACTTCCTTCTTGTTTTCCGCTTGTTGCTTCAGCTTTTCAAAATGAGCGTCTGCTTTTTTCAGCTCCTTGTAAAACATATCCACCGAAGCAGCTTTTTGACATGCCTCGGGCAAAATTGGCTCGTGCTTAATTTCATCCAACTCCATCTCAAGTCCAGCATCCCGTGCCAAGATCAACATCTTACGCATGAAATCTAATCCACTCAAATCATCTCGGGGATCGGGCTCTGTATAGCCTTTCTCCTGAGCATCTTTGACAATTTCATAAAAATGTTGTACCCCTTTGAATTGGTTAAAAATATAGGATAAGGTGCCCGAAAGAATCGCCTCTATCTTTACAATCCGATCTCCGCTATATACCAAGTCTTTCAGGGTGCTGATAATGGGGAGGCCCGCACCGACGACGA
>JAJYSO010000277.1 GCA_021793535.1 Bacteroidota bacterium
CCAGCCATTCGGTAAGAAAAAGCTTGCTCAGTGCAACCTTTGGTCCGGATGTAGACAAGGGTACCATCAATATACTTAAAACCCTGGATGAGCTGGGGATCGATGATATTGCTCCGCCACTCACTGGAATAGAAAAGCAAGCAACCATTCAAATGTTACTCAAAGCAAGATCGGGAATATACCATAAAGCGGCCTTTGAGACAGAAGCAATGACCGCTTCAAAACCGATTCGGTACAGCCATGAGCCAGGCACATTTTGGCATTACAACAACTGGGATTTTAACACGCTGGGATATATTTATGAGCAAGAAACGGGGATGGGCGTATTTGAAGGTTTTAAAAAGAACATTGCCGATCCCATAGGGATGAAAGATTTTGACCCCGAAAAGGACGGACGGTACGTGTATGAAAAAGAAAAATCTAAATACCCGGCTTATCCTTTTATGATCAGTGCCCGACAATTGGCCAGAGTAGGCCTTTTGATGGCCAGAAATGGAAGGTGGAAAGACCAACAAGTCATTCCAAAATTTTGGGTTAAAGAATCGACAACTTCCTATTCGGATGCAAAGTTTTCTAAACTGTCTTCAAATGTCGAATCCAGTGCAGCGGACGGCGGATATGGCTACTTATGGTGGATAGCGGTAAACGGACATTTTAAAGGAGTATCCAATTTACCTTTGGGCTCTTATGCCGCGTTGGGTTTTATGGGACATGTACTTGTAGTCATTCCAGATATGGATTTTGTTTTTGTTTATCGCAATGATGACGATGCTCAAAAGAACGGAAAAAAGTCGACCTCCTATGAAAATATTGCTATCTTGCTCAAGGAAATTTTAGCGGCAAAAGCAGGCTAATTTCAATGTTTCCTTTAATAAAACAGCGCTATTTTTAAACATATTCAACCAACATTTAAATTATACCTATGAAAATTAAAATTTCTCTTTTTTCTTTTTTCCTTCTATTTAGCAGTTATCTACTGGCGCAGGTCCCGAAGCCTTCGGATGTTTTCGGGTTCCGTCCCGGAGAGGATTACAAGCTGGCTAATTACGACCAGATGCTGGAGTATTACAACCAATTGGAAGCTTCTTCCAACCGCGTAAAGAAGATTGAAATCGGCAAATCGGTGGATGGAGAGCCCATGCTGCTGCTCTTTATTTCATCCGAGGAAAACTTAAAGCATTTGGACCAATGGAAAGAGATCAGTCAAAAATTGGCACGGGCAAAAATCAGTGAGAAGGAAGCAGAAGAATTGGCCCAAAAAGGAAAAGCCATCGTCTGGATCGATGGGGGAATGCATGCCGTAGAAACCGCTCACGGGCAAATGACTCCGGAGCTGGCTTATCGCGCTGTAACCGAAGAGACCGCCGAGATGAAAAAAATCCGAGAGAATGTGATTTTCCTGCTCATGCCGATGATGAATCCTGATGGGGTGAATATCGTGAGCAGCTGGTATAAAAAGAACCTGGGGACACCCTATGAGACAACCAGTCCACCCTGGCTGTGGCAACGCTATGTCGGGCACGACAACAACCGGGATTGGTTTATGGGGAACTTGCCCGAGACCCAAGCGGTAATGAAGCAATTATACCGAGAGTGGTTCCCGCAAATTGTCTATAATCAACACCAAGACGGGTCGACCTGGAAACGCATGTACATCCCCCCTTATAACGGGCCGGTAAATCAAAATATCCACCCCGGTGTTACCGCCGGAGTAAACGAAGTAGGGGCTGCAATGGCCAGACGTTATGCTCTGAACAATATGCCGGGTGTTATTTCCCGAAAGACCTTTTCCATGTGGTGGAACGGAGGGGGACGTACCGTACCCTACTACCACAATCAAATCGGAATCCTAACCGAGATGTCTCATAACTCTCCCACACCGAGTTATTTCGATCCGGCCAAACGCCCCAAACAAGTAATGGGCATTCCCACCGATAGTACGGCTGTATTCTACCCGGATCCATGGTTAGGAGGAGAAAGCCATTTGCGGGATGCCGTAGATTATATGCTCACTTCCTCCATGGCAACCCTTAAGTTTGGAGCAGATCGTCGCTATGACTTGCTTTATGGTATTTATAAAATGGGAAGAGATGCCATCAAAAAGGGAGAAGAAAGTGATCCCTTTGCCTATGTCATCCCCAAAGAACAATGGGATGAGTGGGAGGCCAGTAATTTGATTAATTCCTTATTTAAAGGAGGCATAGAGATAGAACGTGCCACGCAGGATTTTACTGCCGATGGCCAACACTATGAAAAAGGGTCGTATATCCTAAGAGCCGCTCAATCCTTCCGCCCTTATTTAAAAGACTTGTTGGAAAAACAACGGCATCCTAATCGAGAACTCTATCCAGGAGGACCACCGGAAAAACCTTATGACTTGACCGGATGGACCTTGCCCATGCAAATGGGAGTTCGTGTGGACCACATCAAGAGTGCTTTTACCTTGCCTAAGACCCAACTGCTAGAAGAAGAGATCGGGGCGATCACAGGCAAAGTAAAAGGAAAAGCTTCTTATGGATTTGTAATAGCTCCCCAGTCAAATGCTTCCTTCAAGGCCCTTAACACCTTGTTCAAGCAAGGTGCTAAAATCGAAAGGGTAACCAAAGGCGGTAATGGGATTGCAAATGGCGCGTATATTGTCACCGGAGCAGATGCTTCTTCCATTGAAGACCTGGGGCTTGATTTGCAAGGATTGTCTGCAAAACCTGCCGTAGAAACCGTTCCGCTATCACAGCCTAAAGTGGCCACCTACATGTCTTGGATAGCCAATATGGATGAAGGATGGACGCGTTTTATGTTAGAGCGGCATGGGGTAGAAGTGGATACCCTTCACAATGCTGAAGTCTTAAATCAAGACCTTTCACAATACAATACCATTATCATCCCTTCACAATCGCCAGAGGGAATCCTACACGGTTACAGTAAGCAACAGATGGCTGCTCCTTATACCGGAGGACTAGGCTCTGAGGGAACACAGAAACTGAAGGATTTTGTCGAAGCCGGAGGAACCTTGATTACTTTTGATCAAGCCAGTGATTACGCCATTGAACAATTTGGCCTCCCGGTAAAAAATACGGTAAAGAACTTGGACCCCAATAGCTTTTTCATTCCCGGAAGTTTAATCCGGGCTAAGGTAGACACAGACCAACCTTTAGCCTTTGGAATGCAGGAGGAAATTGCAACGATGTTCTCTCGAAGCCGAGCCTTTGAATTGAATTACCAATATCCGGGAAGAAAATCCATTGGTGAAGAATACCTCTATCAGAACAAAGAGGCAAAACTTCCCGAGTCCAATGTGGAAGTAATTGTACGCTATAGTGATAAGGACTTGCTGATGAGCGGTTGGGCACTAGGAGAAGAGAACTTAGCCAATAAAGCCGCTATGGTACGGGTCCCGATGGGGAAAGGGCAAATTGTAATGTTTGCCTTCAGACCTCAATTTAGAGACCAACCCAGAGGCTCCTATAAGCTGATCTTTAACAGTATCATTCAAAGCGCAGAACAAAAGTAATTCGCTAAATAAAAGCCAATGAAAAAATATAAGTAGCTGTCTCAAAAC
>JAJYSO010000005.1 GCA_021793535.1 Bacteroidota bacterium
ATTGAATAGGATTTACGGTCATAATCAGAGTGGAAATATTTATCAACCATTTCCGCTGACAAAGTTATAGAATTATTTCTCTCTTTTCCAAATATTTTTAAAACAAAAAATAGTCCCTCTATAAAAAACGCTTCTTATCTTCAAATTTTATCTACTTCAACTGTGGAATCACCTCCTTTCCAAACAATTTTATGGTCTTCATCATCTCGTCATGAGTTGGTCCACCAACATCTATATGGGCAATAAAACGTGTCAACCCAAACATCTCTTTAAAGGATTTTATCTTTTGTGCTACCTCATCGGGGCTCCCCATTATCAAAGCTCCTTCTTTACTCATTCCACCCATAAATTGTTGTGTCGTATAAGGTGCCCAGCCACGTTCTCGGCCAATTCGATCCATAGAAGCAGCATAAGTTTTAAAATATTTGTCTAAAACCTCATCTTGGGAATCACCGATATAGGTATGTGCATGAACACCAATTTCCATTTTCTTCGGATCGTGACCATGGGCGGTATATTGCTCTTTGTAATATTCTACCAATGGTTTAAAGTTTTTAGGCATCCCTCCGATGATAGCAAACATGATTGGAATACCATATTTAGCCGCCCTTAAAACAGAAGCCGGTGTACCACCAACAGCGATCCACAAAGGGATTTCTTGTTCTAACTGCGGATAAATCGTCTGTTGTCGAATGGCCGGTCTAAATTGTCCTTCCCAATTGATTTCACCTTGTTTATTCAAAATGGTCAACAATTCCAGTTTTTCTTCAAAAAGAGCGTTATAATCATTCAAGTCATAGCCAAAAAGCGGAAATGACTCTATAAAGCTACCGCGTCCGGCCATGATTTCGGCCCGATGGTCAGAAATCAAGTCAATCATTGCAAAGTCCTGATAAAGCTTAACCGGATCCGCCGAGGAAATCACGTTAACACCGCTTGATAACTTGATATTTTTAGTCACAGTCGCCAAAGAAGCCAACAGCGTTTCCGGTGAAGGCACAGCATAATCTGAACGGTGATGCTGCCCCATAGCAAAAACATTTATTCCTGTTTTATCTGCCAGTTTTACTTCTTCTATGATTTCATTTAATCGTTCTCTAGGGCTTTGATAAGTGTCGTTTTCAGGATCGTATTGCAAATCCCCAAACATTCCTATTCCGTATTCCATAGCATTTATGTTTTAACCAAAAATACGGCTTAAAAATAGGTTTGGAGTTAACCAGGGTTAAGAATTACCTCTTCTACAAAAGCAACAGAATAGAAAACAAGCATTTTAATAGCAGATTATCCTTTGTCCTTTGGCTTTAGTCAAGAACATCAAACTCAAAACGGAGAAGGTTACTGCATCAGCTAAAGCAAACGTGAATACAGTTTAATGACAGCCAAAACTTTACTATTCTTTCAACGACTTCATATCAATCACAAATCTGTATTTAACATCACCTTTTACGACACGCTCCCAAGCCTCGTTAATCTCTTGAATTGAAATCATTTCTACCTCCGGTAAAACATTGTGTTTTCCACAAAAATCGAGCATTTCTTGCGTTTCTTCTACTCCGCCAATCATCGATCCTACAAGCCTTCTACCCAATCGTATCAATAGGGATCCATCCACGGAAGTCAAAGGTTCAATTGCGCCGACTAAAGCCAACGTACTATCATACTTCAATAATCGCAAGTAGGGATTGACATCGTGATTGACCGGAATAGTATCCAATAGAAAATCAAAATGGCTTGCTTTTTCTCGCATTGCTTTATGATCAGTTGAGAACAAAACATGATCAGCTCCCAACAACTTGGCATCTTCAGCTTTATCAGGAGAACGAGTGATCATCGTGACCTCAGCCCCCATGGCTTTAGCCAATTTAATTCCCATATGCCCAAGTCCGCCCAAACCGATAACCCCAACCTTATCACCTGCTTTTACATCCCACTTTTTTAATGGGGAGTATGTCGTGATTCCGGCACAAAGCAAAGGCCCAACTTTACTGATATCCAAGTTTTGGGGAATGCGAAAGACGAATCGCTCACGAACCGTAATCCTTTGTGCATACCCCCCATAGGTATAGCCTCCTGTATAACGATCCGGGCTACCATAAGTTTTGATCGGATGCCGATCACAATACTGTTCCGCTCCCTCTTGGCAGGCTGTACAGGCTTGGCAAGAATCGACGATCACTCCGACGCCCACCACATCACCAATGTTGAATTGCGTTACCTGAGCCCCCACATCAAGAACCCGCCCGACGATTTCATGTCCGGGAACCGCTGGATAATGAGCACCACCCCAATGATTGCGTACATAGTGTATATCGCTATGGCAAACTCCACAGTACAAGATTTCCACCTGTATATCATCCGGCTGTAACGGGCGCCGATCAATCGTAAGCAATGCTAATTCTTGGTCTGCCGCGTAAGCGCCATAGGCTTTGACTGTCCTTGTCTTCATCTTTTATAGGGTTTGGTGCATTTCCGAAAGTACTTTTATTTTTGGGAACTAAAAAATCATTCCCCGATCTTTTTTCACCTCATTTCCCCATTGAAACCTACGCTTCAAAATTTGGTTTTAGTACCTTAGCCTAAAAAAATGAAAGCAGTTCGATTAACCCAAATCGGGAAGCCCCTGGTTTTACAAGAAATTCCCCTTCCAAAATTTGGAAATCAAGAAATTTTAGTACGTGTAAAGGCTGCAGGCATCTGTCATTCCGATGTGCACTACCGAGCCGGACTCTCTCCAACCGGCAATTTGCCGCTAACCTTAGGCCATGAAGTGGCCGGAATTGTCGATCAAGTGGGCTCCGACGTCAAAAATGTAAAACCTGGAGATCGTGTCGCCTTGCATTATTTGACAACTTGCGGAGATTGTTATTACTGCGCTGCTGGCCATGAGCAGTTTTGTCACCAAGGCCAAATGCTGGGACACCACCGGGATGGAGGATATGCTGAATACATCGTTGTCCCCGCACACAACGCCGTTCCTTTACCCGACGCGATTCCTTTTGCCGAAGGAGCAACACTCATGTGTGCATCCGCCACCGCTCTTCACGCACTGCACAAAGCCCGTATCAAGCCTGGGGACAAAGTAGCCATTTTCGGTGTAGGTGGGCTTGGACAGTCCGCCGTACAACTCGCCAAGGCCTTTGGTGCCACCACTGTTTTCGCCATTGATATCCAACCCGAAAAACTCGCCCTAGCCGCCGCTTATGATGCCATTCCCATCCATGCCAAAGAGGAGGATGTGGTCCAAAGATTGAAAGCCGAAACCAATGGAAGAGGAGTGGATGCAGCGCTTGAGTTGATCGGCCTGCAACAAACCCAAAAACAGGCATTGCAAGCTGCAGGCCCTATGGGAAGAGTTGTGTTGGTAGGGCTTTCTAAAGAAGACCTTGCTGTAGACGTCTACCGAGAAATTCTCGCTGGAGAGGTGGAATTGATCGGCTCTAACGATCACCATTTGACAGAGCTGTATCAACTGATGGATTTCGTGCAAACCAAGCGATTGGATATTTCTAAAATTGTCTCTAAGACCATCCCTTTATCTGCCGATCAAATCAACGCAACTCTTGATGATCTGGAAAAATTTGGAAGTGGTGTAAGGACAGTTATTCTTCCCTAAACGCTCTTGAAAACTCGTCTTGACAAAACAACCTTAATGCCCTTAGTTTTTTGAAAAGAGCTAGGGGCATTCGCTTTCCCCTCTCGAGAACTAAGGTAAACGAAAGAACCCCTGTTCCATACAACGCTCGTTGCATTGCCGCTTCCTTAGTGAACTACCCGCCCATGGCAGGGCCGAGGGGTTGAGCTTAAAGGGTCGCAGACCCACCTAATGGTAACGTCTGAGCTTGTTTCTGTTTTTTATCCGACTGCAGTCCATCGTCAGAGAACAGGTTTATACCTTGTTTTTCTCTATTCTTTGCTGCGTTTATATCCCTCTGCCTGCTGAATTTCACAACTAAATTCACAAGTCCGCATTCTTACGGAAAGTGTTAAATCTTGTTTTATCTCCCCACAATGCGAACAGGTCTTACTACTTGAAAAAATCTTACATCCCACCCCTGTAAAAACGATGAGCAGGTTTTACGCTACGTTCTAAAAACACAATTTTTTACGAGTAAATACCCTTTAAAAAAATAAAAAATGTACTTTTAGCCGGATGATATGTGCATCCTTCGCATATGAAAACATTTTTTGACGGTGATTTTTCTTTTGGAAAGAAAGAAAATCAATTGGAAAAAATAGCGCTCCTCCCTTTGTCCAACCGAGTTGGCAAAGAAATCAAAAAGGCAGATTGCTTTGCATTTAAACGCGATTGTCCTTTGCTTACAGACAGCGGCATCGTTCCCTTAAAAACAGCAATTAAGGCCGAGTCTCATCCCTTCTTCTTTATGCTTTATCCTAGTTTTCCAATACCCCAAGCTTCAACTTGATCCTTGGTTATAATTGCGAAAAAAAGCCGCAAACCCTATTTTATTTAACCTCAAATCGATTTAATAAACTATGAAAGGACAGAATAAACTTTTTATCGCCATAATTATCGCATTGGTCGTCGGCGTTATCCTAGGGGGTATCGTTCACTTTTATGCCTCAGCAAGTACCATTGAAAGTTTTGCCTCCAAAATAAACTTGTTAGGCACACTTTTTATCCGATTAGTACAAATGATTATTGCTCCTTTAGTGTTTACCACTCTGGTTGTCGGTATTGGAAAAATGGGGGACATGAAAATGGTAGGAAGAGTAGGAGGAAAGGCCATGGCCTGGTTCATCTCCGCTTCCTTAATCTCTTTGCTAATCGGTATGTTCTGGGTCAATGTATTGGCCCCGGGAGAAGGAACGGAAATCGCCATGAACGTTTCAGATGCCGGAGAATTACTACAAGCTCATGAAGAACTTTCCTTGGACACCTTTTTAAACCATGTGGTTCCTCGAAGCGTCTTCGAAGCCTTTGCACAAAACGAAATTTTACAGATTGTCGTGTTTTCCATCTTCTTTGGTCTGGCCCTTGCCGCATATGGAAAAAAGGGGCAAATCGTTACCGAGTTTCTGGACCGCATCGCCCATATTGTTTTGATTATGGTCAACTACGTCATGTGGACAGCTCCTCTTGGGGTGTTGGGGGCTGTAGCTGCGGCAACCGCTCGATACGGTTTTGAAATATTCTCGTTATATGCCCATTACCTGATCGCCTTTAGCATTGGTATTATTACCCTTTGGGCCGTCCTTTTAGGGGCCGGATACTTGATTATGAAACGCCGAATGAACGACATGGTGACCAAACACATCAAAGCCCCTCTTTTGGTCGCTTTTAGTACAACCAGCTCCGAAGCCGTTTTCCCCATTTTAATGGAAGAGCTCGAAAAATTTGGGGTGCAAAATAGAATTGTCTCTTTTACGTTGCCTTTGGGGTACTCATTCAATCTGGACGGCAGCATGATGTACATGACTTTTGCTTCCCTTTTCATCGCCCAAGTATACGGAATCCACATGCCGCTGAGCGAACAACTCCTAATGCTGCTAGTACTGATGCTCACCAGTAAAGGTGTAGCTGGGGTCCCTAGAGCTTCCCTCATCGTTGTGGTTGCCACTTGTGCCATGTTCGGCATTCCCCCTGAAGGGATCGCCCTTATTTTACCCATCGATCATTTTTGTGACATGGCCAGAAGCATGACCAATGTACTGGGGAATTCGATTGCCACTGCAGCGGTTGACAAATGGGAAGGCCATGTGGCCATCGAAAAAGAGGTGATGCAAAAAGCTTCATAAAAGCCTAGGGTACTCCCCGCTTATTTTTAAAAAATAAAAATAAAGGGCAAATGCTTTTTTTTTAAGCAACCCGACTTATCTTTGTCCCCTGTTTTTTCACTTGATGAAATGCCCGGATGGCGAAATTGGTAGACGCGCTACGTTCAGGTCGTAGTGCCGGCAACGGCGTGCTGGTTCGAGTCCAGTTCCGGGTACTAAAACAGTTATTCTTTGCTGATGATCTCTGTCCTTACTATAGGATTACAGAACCACTTGTAGTACCTTTTACCCTCTTTTTTAACTGCCGGATAATTCCAAAAGATCGTTGCGGTGGCTCACAGCAGAGGCTTGACAAATAAAAGACAAACATTGGAAGGATACTGGAGTAATTCATTGGCTACACTCCCCATAAACAATTCGCGGATTTTGGAATTGCTTTTTACTCCCAAAATCAATACATCTGCTTTTTTCTGGCTGAGATATTTCTGAATGGTTGAAGAGATATTTTGATCTTGTGCAGAAATAATTTCCAAGTCTTCACTGCCCACCGCTAGTGATTGCCATTTCTCTTTCTTCTTATTGATGTCCATTTGAATGACCTGCTCCATCTCCCGAGTTCCCATAAAAGGCGTATAAAAAGGTTTAGAAACATGTACTGCCCAATGCTTTATCCCTGAAACCCTTTGGTTTTGGCGGAACCACGTTCCCCAGCCCAAAATGGATCTGGTATATCTCGAGAAGGTAATGGCCTCAACCACAACTCTAATTGGTGTTCTAAAAGTTTCAGGTACAAACAGCGTAGCTCCCGGAAACAGGCGGACCAACTTATAAGCCAAGGCCCCGTTCCCATTTAATTTTTGCTTTCTGCCCAGTATAAGCAAGTCGTACTTATCCTTACGGTATACTTGCTCAAAAGCCGTCTCGGACAATGATTCCATCTGCACCTCCACACGGTAGGGAAACGTTAATCCTGCTCGTTCCACGCTGTTTTGCAGATCCGTTTTAATTTTGGCGTAGATTTTTTTTAAAACACCGCTGGAGAGCAACTCTCTAGAAAGTTCGCCCAATTTAATATTGTGTAAAAAAGTGACACTTTCTATTTCAAAAAGCCGATCCAGGGTATGCAGGTATTCCACCAAATGCATATCCATCTGTGACAAATCGAGCCCTACTAAGATCTTAAAAGGTTTTTTCTCCAACATGATCATTAATTTTCAATGTAAAATCCCCATCTCTACGGAGTTATTTCTGCTCCTTCAAAGCGCCTCATTTCGGTTTTTCTATACTTTATAAGCCCTTGTTTTCACAGTCTTAGGTGGATCCTTTCTTTATTTCAAATGGGGAAAATCGAAATCCTTAGGCAAGGGTTCCTTCTGAAAAAATATAGGCAAACAACCTTCTTTCAAGCATGACTTGGAAGGCGCATAACCCAATCACCAATTGCGTCTTTATTCTTCGTTTAAAGCTTCGAGTAACGCCTCCGTCACTTCAAGGGTATGAAACACGTTTTGAACGTCGTCTTCGTCTTCAAATTTTTCTTCCAATTCGAGAATCTGCTTCGCTTGTTCTATGGGGAGTGCCGTCGTATTTAAAGGGATGCGTTCCAGTGCAGTATTCTTAACTTCTATTTGAAGATTTTCCAACGCGCGTTGCAGGGTTCCAAAATCCTCAAACGCAGAATAAACCGTCACAAATTCATCATCGGCTTCCATGTCCTCTAATCCTCCTTCAATCAGTTCTAATTCCAGCTCGTCCAAGGCCATCTTGATCTGTGCCCTTTCGATGGTAAAGACTCCCTTTCTGTCAAATAAAAATTCTAGCGATCCATTTTTTCCTAAACTCCCCTCATTCTTGGAAAAGATCTCTCTCACTTTAGCAACCGTTCGATTAATATTATCGGTGGTACATTCGATAAAGAATCCTATTCCATAGGGACCATAGCCTTCAAAAGTTACTTCCTCATAGCTATCGGCATCCGCTCCACTGGCTTTTTTAATGGCCCGTTTGATATTTTCCTTAGGCATGTTCAGCCCCTTTGCATTGGCAATGGCATTGCGCAGGCTAGGGTTTGCGTCAGGATCCGGTCCGCCACCTTCCTTAATGGCAATATTAATCTCTTTTATTGCTTTTGTAAATTGTTTGGCGCGCTGGGCATCAATCGCCCCTTTCTTTCGTTTTATGGTGCTCCATTTACTGTGTCCGGACATATCCTATTTCGCTTTTTGTTTGACAAAGATAATATTAGTTTTACAAATAATCTACAATCTCTTCTGCGTGGTGTCTTGAGAAGTTAGGGAACTTAGGGGGATCATTTTTTTATGTAAAAAAACACATTTTATACAAAAGGCTTGCCCTTTCTTTTTGATCCCCTCAAAAGGGACATTTCCCCTTGTTAGACTTTTTAAAACGACACTTAACGCGTGATGATTTGCTTGGAGAGCGCCAAATCGATCAATCGGTCTAATTTATGACTGTAGTTCACATCGATGGTCTTTGAGTTAATCGTTGTGGTGAGTTGCCCTCTTACGATGGGGACCGTATACGGCAAGGTCCATGCCCGAAGGGCTTTGGCAATGGAATCCATATTGTTAATCCCTTGCATGGCTTGACTTCCATCAGCCCAACAAACAAGGCCCACTTTAATATCGGTAAGATAGGGTTTGGGGTCTTCAGCGGTCACTTCCAACCAATCCAAACAATTTTTCATCACACCCGGAATACCCCCGTGATAGAGTGGAGCCAACCAAAAGTGAAGTTCTGCCTGAGAAAATATATCGACCATCTCCTTCACTTTAGCAGGGATGTCCTTCAGCTTCAAGTCCAAAAGTGGCAAATTCTTTTCGACAATATTGTAGTGTTCTACGGCATAGCCTTTTTCTGTTAAACGATTGTGAATATATTTGGAAAGCAGTGCCGAGGTCGTATTTTCTTGATCCTCTACAGCCCCGTTAAACAACACTATTCGTTCTTTGTATACTTTCATATGTCTTCTTTAAATTAATGTCTTAAAAGGGCTCTTTTTGCTTGTTTTTGTACTTTTTACTTATTTTTTGTGTTTACAGCCCCTAAAAGGCCCCAAAAAAATTCCTGCTTGGGTTTTATCTTTTATACCGGCTCCCATAAAATTGCATTTTGCGTCTTAAGCGCTGCGACCAACAATTGGTCTAAAGCTTCAAAAATTGTTTTCCAATACCGGTAATTATTGTAGCTTTCCTTTTGAACTTTATATTTTCTTTTTATACCCGGCTGCTGCACCTCACCCAGCCCTCGAATACTGGATACCCTTTCTCCTTTTTCCTGAAAAAAATCCACGCATGTCTTTTGATGGGCATAGGTGTAAAAAGATTGTGCTTTAAACAATACTGAAAATTCCTCTTGTGCTGTACCGCTTTCTTCTAAAATATAAAAATATCCCTCCTTTAAAAGAAACACATGCCCATTTTTCAGTACGGCAAAAAAGGTTTCCTCTTCTTCATCACCAATCATAATGATGCGCTGCGTATCCTCTTCCTTTAATACAAGTTTAGTGGTAGCGGTCAACTGGGCGCGCTTTTTTAAAAGGCGAAATTCCGCCAACATCGCTTCTTGAACAAAAACGGCTTGTTTCCCCACTTGCTCCACAAGTCTACTGCTATGGGGATAGGTCTGATTCCCTCCATTCTTTGCAATATAATTCCGAAACCCCTCCAGCCCCATATCATTGGCAACTACTGCCTCCAGCTCCCTCATTTCTGGATGTACACAAGCCGTCTTCTTCCACGCCGCCACTTCCGCCTCCATTTTAAAGAGTGGTTCTGTTCTCTGTTGAGAAAAAGGAGCAAAATAAAAGTCTTCTCCTGCAAATTTCAATTCATCGGGATAAGGAGAAGGGAGGCATTTTCCCTCCTTAAAACATGCACAATAGACAAATCCTTGGTACGGCATACGTCAGCTCTTGGATTAAAGGTTCTCTTCAACTTACAAAACTACAATCTTTTCAGCGGAAAAAAAGCGCCCCATAAGAATACTGTACTCTTCTTTACGCGCATCATCAAAACATCAAAAGCCATGGGGTAATCCTTCTAAATGATCAGGATATCTGTTAAAATTTATCTAAGTTTGAGTTGCTCATTAGGATAGGAAATGGAATTTCCTTAGACTTGAAAAAGAAACCACTAAATAAATAAATAGAAAATTATGAAAATCATGAAGAAATTCAAAAGTTTTGTCTTAGCACTGAGCCTTATCATTGGTACATCCGCTTTCGTTCAAGCGCAAGACAATGCTTCAAACATTGATGTTAAGGATAGTGAATTGGAAGAATTTGCTAATGTTTATCAACAATTAATGCAACGCAACCAAGAGATTCAACAAGAACTCATTGGAATGATTGAAGACGAAGGGCTCAGTATAGAGAAATATCAAGAGCTCAGGGAAGCCGACTTAAATCCAGAAGCAAAAACAGAAGAAACTTCTCAAGCCGATTTGGAAAAAAAGGAAAAAATTGATGGTAAAATCAAGGAACTGGAACCTAAAATCCAAAAAGAACAAACCGAGTTGATCGAAAAGAGCACACTGGGTTCTGATCGCTATAACGAGATCGCTATGGCCTTGCAATCTGATCAAAGTTTACAACAAAAGGTACAAGAAATCTTGATCAAAAAGATGCAAGAAAAATAAGTGAGTTTTACCTTTCTAAACAACTAACCCTTTTCTGTTTCAGAAAAGGGTTTTTTTATGGTCGTTGGGCAAGAATTAGGATTAATGAATTAATTCTCAATGAATTATAATAAAATAAAAGGTAAAAACAACGTCCTAATAAAAAATGCAGTCCATAAAAATCTTTTAAAAAGATAAGGTTGCATCTCTTTCACCTGTTCTTGTCCTCATCAAAAAAACTTTCGTTGGTTCCACGTGGAACAACAACACTTCCTTAGCGTCCTAAATACACCAACAAAGCCGAAATATCCGCAGGACTTACCCCGCTCACTCGGGAGGCCTGAGAAACCGTTACCGGCTGAATCTCCGTCAATTTTTGTCGAGCCTCAATGGACATTCCATTTAATTTATCATAATTAAACCCTCTAGGAATATGCAAGTTTTCCAGACGATTCAATTTGTCGGCATTTCGCTTTTCCTTTTCAATATAACCTGAATATTTAATTTCAATTTCTGCTTGTTCCAGCACTTCATCAGAAAAATCGTGTTCTTCAATAAAGGTATTGACGGCTTCAATCTTCCTTAAATCAGCCAACTCAATATGTGGTCGTCTTAAAATTTTATCGATTTTATCCTTTTGCTTTGCTGGAGAAGAAGCTTTATCTGCCAAAATCGGATTCACTTGTTCGGGAGCTACACTGGTCTCTACCAAAAAATTGACCAATTGATCTGCATCCTCCAATTTCTTATACATCTGCTGCAAACGATCCTCACCAGCCAATCCCAGATCATATCCTTTTTGGGTCAAGCGGATGTCTGCGTTGTCCTGACGCAACAAGGTGCGATACTCCGCACGAGAGGTAAACATGCGATAGGGTTCCTTGGTCCCTTTCGTAATTAAATCATCAATCAACACCCCTATATAAGCTTCGCTTCGTTTTAAAACAAAAGGTGCCTTACCCTGAACCTTTCGTGCGGCATTGATACCAGCCATCAAGCCTTGACAACCCGCCTCTTCATATCCAGTAGTACCGTTAATCTGTCCCGCAAAAAACAGGCCTTCCACCAATTTGGTTTCCAAAGAATGTTGAATCTGCTTGGGTGGAAAATAATCGTATTCAATAGCATATCCAGGTCTAAAAAATTTCACCTTCTCAAACCCAGGGACCAAACGCAAGGCTTCAAATTGAATATCCTGGGGCAATGAGGTAGAAAAGCCATTCACATAATATTCCACCGTATGCCAACCTTCGGGTTCCGCAAAAATCTGATGACGATCCTTTGTAGCAAACCTATCAATTTTATCTTCTATACTGGGACAATAACGGGGTCCAACTGATTTTATTCTTCCATTAAACATAGGAGAACGATCAAATCCCTCCCTTAATTTATCATGAACATTTACGTTGGTATAGGTAATAAAACAAGGTCGTTGCGAACGCAGCGGTTCCGAAGAATCCTTCAGATAAGAAAATTTACCCGGTTTCTCATCACCCGATTGTATTTCCATTTTAGCAAAATCAAGGCTCCTACCATCCACTCGCGGAGGCGTTCCGGTCTTCATCCGTCCCGATTCAAAACCCAAATTTTCAAGATCAGCTGTCAAGCCCACAGCAGCACGTTCACCAGCTCTTCCTCCACCATATGATTTTTCTCCAATATGAATCAATCCATTTAAAAAAGTACCATTGGTTAAAATAACGGTCTTCCCCTTTATCTCAATTCCCGTAGAGGTTCGGATCCCAATCACCCGGTTCCCTCGAGTCAAGATTCCGGTAATCATCTCTTGATAAAAATCCAAGTTCTGGGTTTGTTCTAACATTCTTCTCCATTCCGCCGAAAAAAGCATACGGTCACTCTGAACGCGTGGGCTCCACATAGCAGGTCCCTTGGAACGGTTCAGCATCCGAAATTGAATAGCTGTACGGTCAGCAACAATTCCCGCATAGCCACCCAAAGCATCTATTTCCCGTACGATTTGTCCTTTGGCAATTCCTCCCATAGCCGGATTGCAAGACATCTGAGCAATGTTTTGTAAATTCATGGTAGCCAATAAGGTCTTACATCCCATATTAGCAGCGGCAGCAGCGGCTTCTCCACCGGCATGGCCTCCTCCGACAACAATCACATCATAATTCGTTTCAAACATAACATACAAGCTAATGTTCCACGTGGAACAAATTCAACATCTCATTTTCCTTTAAGCGCATCAAACTCTGATTATTTTCAGTATCATCCTTATAATCAAATAAATGCAAAATACCATGAGCCATTACTCTTCTGAGTTCTACCACCATATCCACCCCAAATTTCAAGGCATTCTCTTGAACCCGATCCAGACTGATAAAGATATCTCCAGAAACAATATCACCTACGGTGTTGTCAAAAGTGATGATGTCCGTCCAATCTACATGCTGCAAATAATGTTGATTCAATTCATCTAAGAATTCATCCGAACAAAAAGTATAGATGATGTCTCCACATTTCCGGTCTTCCTTTTCAAATATCCGCGCTATCCACTTCGCGTATACCTTCATCTGCGGCACCTCAAAATTCGTTTGATTAATAAACTCAATCATCCATTTGAAAATAATCCTTTACCAGGCGTTGATAATAATACTGCAAAGGTAAAACTTGTCGCATTAAAACTTCTTCAGAATTAAATTTTTTCTTAACTTCTTCGGCTTCCTCCAGCTGATTTCCTTCAAAGTCTTTTCTATTCGTCTGGGACGCCCTTTGCTCGGTCTTCTCCTTTTCATAATCTGCATCCTTCAAGCGCAACATCTGTTTTAAAATATTTTCCATTAATTGCTTTTGGCGCAAGGCATTTGGGTTTTCTTCCAATAAAGCATCCTCTAATTCCTGCATATTCCTCTGCAAAGGTTTCAAGTCCTCCGATTTCTCCATAAGGCTGTCCAAAACAGCATTCAGTTTTTCGCGAAGCGCGACTTGGTTCTTATAAGTGTCAAACTGTTTGCCCAGTCGCTCTTCCTCACTTTGCCGATCCGGTACATCCTCCCCCTGCTGCTCCATAGCCTCCTGCTGAGATTTCAGCATTTCCTCTTGAGCCTTAATGATGTCTTCCAGCTGGAATTTATCACCAGGTTGCGGCAGGGATTGTCCTTTTCTTTCCGCATTTAAATCCATCTCCATGTTTTGTAAAGCATCCGCCAATAGATTTGCCAAGACATTAGACGCTGTCAACACATAATGTTGATTAGAAACACCGTTTAAAAGATTGTCTTTGGAAAGGTTTTCGAGTGCCATCTGCATATTTTGATCAATACTGGTAATCTCCTTATAGATTCGATCAGAAACTCGGTTATTTCTGATTGCTACAGCAAACAAGCTATCTTCCACATGTTTAAAGTTTTCTTTTAAACCTTGTTGGTGTTGAATAAACTTCCCCAAAGCAGGATGACTTTGCGAAATCTTTCGTACCCTACCCATTAAATCCTCCTGATCAAAAGAAAATTTCAGCACATTAGAAAGGATTTGACGCAAGGTAAAAGCATCTTCTCTCAATTGTTCCCTTTCCATGTGCCGATTGCCCTTCCTCAATTTTTCCACCAATTCCTCCATCGCCTTTGAAGCGGATTGCTGCTGTTCTTTCTGGGCCTTTTCTCGCTGTTTTAAATTCTTCTTATCCTCGTTATTTTGCAAGGCCTTCGTCTCTTGAACCGCTCTATCCAAATGTTGTTCAATACGCTCTTCCAAGAGTGGATCTTTTGGTAATTTTCGCGGGCTTTTTAAGGTCTCATTTTCTTTTTCCAAAGCTGAAATACCCCTTCTCCAATTTTTATATTCCTGCTGAACCTCTTCTTGTTTTTCGAGCGTTGATACGCCTTCATCCAACAGCTCCTGCTGCTTTATCTTTATTTTCTCTAAGGCCCTAATCAAATGGTTCATTCGCTGTTTCAAATACAAGCGCTTGATCAATTCTACTAAACTTTCTAAACTTCTATACTGTGTTTTTTGCTCTTGTCGCATGCGATCAAGTTGACCTTGTACGGCTTCATCTTCCAAATTTTGCTGATATTTTTCCAATTCCTTCCACAATTTTGCCCGCTCCTTCAGCTGCGATTGTTGCCGTTCTATACGCTCTCTTAAAACCTCATTTTCCTTTGTATCCTCTAATGTTTTTAAATTTTTTTCCAATTCTGTAATGAGTTTTCCTGAGCGTTCCAATTGCGCTCGCTCTTTTTTTACCACTTCCCGAAAAGCAGTTTTGCGTTTAAAATCTGAAGTATTCCTATCAATAGTATTTATTTTTAATTCATCAATTTTTTTATCAGATTGTTTATGTTCTTCTATGATTTTATCAAAATCTATAATATTCTTATGAGTTTTATTTAAATTTACCTCCTTTAATTCTTCTTTGGTTTTCTTATAGAGAAGAAAGGATTTACTTTTCGTTCTCTTAGGGCCGTGCAGTCCATCATTATCAAAAACCTCAAAATAAAATCTGTATTTTTCTCCACTCTTCAATCCTACCGTATCGGGAAAACTATAAAAAAATTCATCGTAATTAGCTTTGGATATTGGAATGTCAATCCGTTTCTTTTCCTGTGGATTTGCTTCTGAGAAATACACTAAACGCACCGCAGAAATACCGTAGTCATCTGAAACTTGTCCATGAAAATAAAATTGGTCCCGCTCTAATGAATCGCGTATTGTTTTTAATTGCAATTCAGGATATTGATCCTTGATTACCTCAATACGGGCTTGAAGAGGTTCAAAATTTTGTTTGTGCTTATTTGCCGTACTCATTACATAAGCAGTAGGTTTAAAAATTTGTTTTGTAAACCTAAAACGGTCGGACTGTTGTTCAAAGGTATATGAACGATCTTCTTTAAACTCAATCTTCACCCTATCGATGTGCACTCCCTTCACTTTCCAATCCAGGGTAGTCCCTTCCGGAACACGGAGATCCTGTATCCCCGAAAGCCGTACCTCTTCTTTTTGTAAATAAGCCGGATAACTCAGGCTGATCGCTGCCGTTAATATTTTAGGTACTGCATGCACTTTTATCGTATAAACAGGAGATCGCCAACCGTTGGCTTCCAAATAAAAGGGAACTTCCTCTCTGAGCTGTTCAAATGTATATTGAAAGGTATGTTGATCGGTAGGCGTTAAAAAATTAGTCCGCTCCTTAAAATGCACGCGCATTTGTTGCGGCCGTACTTTCCCCAAGGTCCCCACTTGTAACACTAATGAATTTCCTTCATCTACCGTTAAATCGCTATTTAAAATTTTAAACTCAAAAGGTGGCGGTGGACTATAGACTTGCTTATAATTTACCAGTCGCTTATAACTCCCTTTATAGGCTTCCATCTTCCCCATTGCCCAGATTCCCAATAAAATTACCACAGGGAGAACAAGAAACTTCAAATATTTAAGACTCGACCTAAAATTTATGGCAACGTTAAAGGGAATGGGGCGTAATTCTTTTGCTCTCTGATCGATACTGGCCAACAGCAAATCCGAGTCTTCAAAAGAAGATGAAGAAGCTTTTAACTCCAACAGGTTAATCAAATGATCTTCTATAGTCGAAAAATGCTCCCCAATAATAGCAGCTGCTTGAAAATAATCAATTCCCTTAGCTAGTTTCAATAACTTGACTACTGGCCAAAAAACAAAACGAAGCAACAACCCTACCTCAATACCTATACCTAACCAAAATAAAACCAACCTTTGTGCAGGACCAAACCAAAAAAAATATTCCAGTCCGATCATCAGCAAAAAGTACAACAACCCAGTACCAACAAAAAGAAGACCACCTTTGAGCAACTCATTGATGTAATACTTTCGGATGAAATGTTCCAGTTTGTCAATAATATGCTGAAAAGGAGTCGTCATAAAGGTCAAGCATATTTTATTCAACTATGCATCACGAGCTGGAAAGTGCATAACTCATCTCAATATGGGGAATATCATCTTCCAAATACCCCTCTCCTTCTGTTTGAAATCCATGAGACTGGTAAAAGGGAATCAAATATTGCTGAGCAGAAATTCTAATGTTTTCAACACCGTATTCCTGTTTAATAGCAGCAATAGATTGTTCGATCAACTGGTGACCAAATTTTAGTTTGCGATGGGCCTGATCTACTAACACTCGCCCAATAGCAGCTTCTTTAAAATAGATCCCAGGTGCAAAGCAACGACTATAAGCAACCAATTGGTGTTGATAATAGCCCAAAAGATGCAAAGCCTGCTGATCCCGAGCGTCAATATCCTGATATACACAATGCTGTTCAACCACAAACACTTCCGCTCTCAACCGTAAAATTGCATACAATTCAGAAGTGGTCAGGGCATCGAACGTTTTTACAATAAAACTCAATTCAGCCATGGCTCCAATCTTTTGTCAACCCTCAACACACGTTAACTTTATCGATACGTCGTTGATGTCTTCCTCCTTCAAAAGCAGTGTTCAAAAACAACATCGTCATTTTTATAGCTTGGCTTAAACTGATAAAACGCGCAGGAAGACTTATGACATTCGCATTATTATGCTGGCGAGCCAAAGTGGTAATTTCAGGAATCCAACACAATGCACAGCGTATTCCCGGATGTTTATTGGCCGTAATTGCCGCTCCGTTACCACTGCCACACAAAATAACCCCAAAATCGACCTCGTTATTTTCAACAGCCTGCGCAACCGGATGAATAAAATCCGGATAATCCACACTATCCTCATGATCGGTTCCAAAGTTCACCACCTCAATCCCCTGTGCCTCCAGATGCTCCACAATAGCCTTTTTATAAGCGGTTCCGGCATGATCATTTCCAATTGCTATCTTCATGACAAATTATTTAGTATTCTACAAAGATAAACAATGAAAATAAGCCACAAAAAGGGAATGTTTATAAAATCAAACTTCAAATTAAAAATCAGCACCTTAACATCAACTATAAATGTGCATAACTTCTAATAGATTTTGAAAACTAAATTTTATAATCTGCTGTTAATTTTATATATCGATAAATATTTCGATTAACAAAATGATAACGCCTCAATTTTTTGAAAACTTATCCGCTATTATTTTCCTGTTATCAACAACTTTCTTTTAAATACTCATCCACAAAAGAACAGTTCACTTTACTTTTACAAATTGTTCATAAAATTGAGATAAATTGATTTTTAAAGACTTACCATGAACAATTAAAAACAAAACTGTTGATAAGAATTCATTGGCGAATACTTCCACTATTTGAATCAAAATTTACCAACACAATTAACCGACTATTACCATTAAATCTATTTTTTTTAAATTAAGAAAATAAATAGAAATAATAAAGAGTTTGTTAATAAGTCTCCGCTTATGAGGGCGGTAAAAATTTTGCCAGTAGATGTTGGGCTTGTTCTCGATCATCTGGGTATACTTTTAAAAAAATTCCTCCCTTAGCATAATTGCTGTGAAAAGGCAATAGGCTGATAGCGATTTCGTTTTGAAAAAAATAACGGATGGCATGTTGGTCGAGAAGCAGGCGAAGCACGGCATATTCATAAGGAGAGGAAAAACTTGCGAGGGTAATAAAAGCGGTCATTGTACGGCTGAATTAACGGTTAAAAATAGCCTTTAATATTCAATTTGACATACGCGTACCTAAGTCCTTAAATTTTGTTGTGAGTCTGAGGACAATTTGTTGCTTTAAAAATCGTAATTTAGCCTATTGTAGAAGAAACGTATTTTGGATAAACGACAATTGAAATTTGATAAGGCCTACCTGCGTATGGCAAAGGAATGGGGAACATTGTCTTATTGTAAACGCAAACAAGTAGGTGCCATTATTGTAAAAGATAGGATGATTATTTCCGACGGGTTCAACGGTACCCCTACTGGATTTGAGAATATTTGTGAGGACGAACAGGGATTGACCAAGTGGTATGTTTTACATGCAGAGGCAAATGCAATTTTAAAAGTAGCCGGTTCCACGCAGTCCTGCAAGGGAGCCACGTTGTATATCACCCATTCTCCTTGTCGAGAATGCAGTAAATTAATTCACCAATCGGGTATTAAACGATTGGTGTATCAATACCCTTATAAAGATACTTCTGGAATTGATTTTCTGGAAAGAGCGGGTGTTGACATCCTACAACTAAAGGATTTATAATTCAGTTGAAAACATACAAAACAACATATTTGCCATTGATCATCGGGCTGGCCTGCGCCCTTGGTGCCCTAGTGGGTTCGTTTTTTAATTATCCAGTTAAAAAAAAGTCCTTATTATCTGCAAATGTCAATAAGCAAAAATTAGAAAATTTAATTGATTTTATCAATTACGATTATGTAGATCAAGTCAATACAGACAGTATTGTCGATATCACCATTCGAAATATATTGGCCCATTTAGATCCCCATTCGACTTATATCAGCAAATCAAATTACCGAGCGTCAACAGAAACCTTGGAAGGTGATTTTATCGGAATAGGGGTTCAGTTTTTTCAGGTGAAAGATACCATGGCCGTCATTCGAACCTTAGCAGAAGGTCCAAGTGGGAGATTGGGTATTTTACCCGGTGATCGCATTGTTTATGCCGATGATGTTCCTCTTTTTGGAAAGAATTTTAACTTGGACTCTCTGAAAAATATTTTAAGTGGTCAATTGAGCACCGTAGTTCGTCTGGGCGTTAAACGTCGTGATGTCGATAAAATTTTACATTTTGAAATTCCGCGTGAACACATTCCTTTAAAAAGTGTGGAAGCTTCTTTTATGCTCGAACAGGGCTTGGGTTATGTCAAATTGAATCGGTTTACTAAAAATACTTATTCCGAGTTTAAGAGGGCTTTAAATAAACTTGAGAAAAAGGGAGTAAAGGATATCGTATTGGATTTGAGAGACAATGGTGGGGGGTATCTCAAAGAGGCCATCAAGGTAGTAGATGAATTTTTACCGGAGGGAACATTAATTCTAAAAACGATCAATAAAAACGGGAATATAAAGGAGTCCTATGCCACTCGTGATGGAGATTTTGAAAATGCAAAGGTTTTTGTCATTATTAATGAAAATTCCGCTTCCGCCAGTGAAATCGTTGCAGGAGCGCTGCAAGACAACGATGTGGGGACCATTGTTGGACAGCGTTCTTTTGGAAAAGGATTGGTTCAACGAGAAATGGAATTGGGAGATGGTAGTGCTGTGCGATTGACC
>JAJYSO010000278.1 GCA_021793535.1 Bacteroidota bacterium
CCAGTTCATAGTCCGCCGGAGTTGCACTGACATACAGCACTTGATTTTGTATTTTTTCGAATTCTTCTTTTTTTAACGGACGGTTATCCATCGCTGCCGGTAGGCGGAATCCATATTCCACCAGTGTTTCTTTACGGGATCGGTCACCGCCATACATGGCCCCGACTTGAGGAATGGTAGCATGGCTTTCATCGATGATCATAAGAAAATCGTCCGGAAAGTAATCCAGAAGACAGAACGGCCGCGTTCCGGGACTTCTGCCGTCCAGATAACGGGAGTAGTTTTCGATTCCCGAACAATAGCCCAATTCTTGCATCATTTCCAAATCGAAATTGGTGCGCTCTTCCAAACGTTTGGCTTCCAGTGGTTTTCCGATTTCATAAAAATAAGCGACTTGTTTTCCCAAGTCGATGCGAATTTGATCCATGGCCTTGTGAAGTACTCCCGGAGAGGTCACAAACATGTTTCCAGGGTAAATATCCACCCGCTCATAGTTCTCGATAACGTGGTTGTCCAGCACGTCAAAACGTTCAATGTCTTCAATTTCGTCTCCAAAAAAATGGATGCGGAAGGCATCATCGGCATAACTTGGGAAAACATCAACAGTATCTCCTTTGATTCGGAAATTTCCCTGTACAAACTCAGCTTCTGTTCGAGAATAAAGACTTTGAACCAATTTTTTTAAAAAGTCGGTTCTTGAAATTTCTTGCCCCACATGAATAGGAACTACGTTCTTTTTGAATTCCACCGGATTTCCTATCCCGTATAAACAGCTGACGGAAGCCACTACAAGCACATCGCGCCTTAAAGAAAGCAGGGAAGAAGTGGTGGCTAAGCGCAGCTTTTCGATCTCGTCGTTGATGGACAGATCTTTTTCGATATAGGTTCCTGAAGTGGGGATATAGGCTTCGGGTTGATAATAATAGTCGTAGGAGACAAAATACTCTACTAAATTGTCCGGGAAAAAATGCTTGAACTCGGAATATAATTGAGCGGCCAGAGTCTTGTTGTGCGCTAGCACCAAAGTGGGGCGCTGAACCTTTTCAATTACTTTGGCCATGGTATAGGTTTTCCCCGATCCGGTGACCCCCAATAAGGTTTGATATTTTTCTCCAGATTCGATTCCGGTGGAGAGTTGTTGTATCGCTTGTGGTTGATCTCCGGTAGGCTCGAACGCTGATTTGACTTGAAATCTCATAGTCTTACAAAGCTAAAAGATTCAAAGCGATATTTGGTTTGTTTTGATACAAATCATTCCTTATTTTTTATCCTGCAAAGCAAAAACTCGTTGAAGCAGACGTGTGGAACGAGCGGAAAGATTGTTGCGAATATTTTCCTCTTCTGTACCAATCATGGCAAAAACTCCTTTTAAGGCTTCATGGGTCACATAATCGGTAAGATCCGGATTAACGGACTCCATCATCGGGATGGCATTGTATCGTGTAATCAAGTCTCCCCAGATTTGATCTGCTCCCACCCGGTGGAAGGACTGTCCAATTACCGGTTCGAATTCCTGGTACAGTTCAGAAGAAGTTTTTCCTTTGAGGTAATCTGTAGCGGCACCGTTTCCACCCAATAAAATAGATTTGGCATCGGTAAAGGTCATCCCTTTAATGGCATTGATGAAAATGGGGGTGGCACGACCAACGGCATCACTGGCCACGTCATTTAAGGCCCTGATGCCTTCGTCTGCCAAGCTGCCCAATCCGATAGAGCGTAGCCCTTTCTCTACTTTTTGCAGTTCTTTGGGAAGCAAAATTCGCGCAGCTTCATTTTTAAAAAACCCGTCTTTGGAAGCTAACTTGGCGACTTGTTTGTCTACACCTTGTTCCAAGGCAGCCTTTAAGCCGTTTCCAATATCAGCTTGACTTAAAGCAGCCGGATCCCCGCTGGGTAATTGAGTGACAAAGTTTTGCACACTATCACAGGAAAGCATGAAACACACCAGTAAGGAAGTTAAGAAGATTTTTTTCATGAAAATAAGATTCTATGGGTTCAAGAAGGCAAAGATACGCAGAAGTATGTATTTGTAAAATGCGGATGAGGAGTCTTCAATGACCAAGATGATTATTCTTTTGTAATAAGGCGGGCTATTGGTTAGCTGTATTTTCTATTGCTTTCTGAGCGGATTTTCAGGTTCTTTTAACACAGATTCATTCTTCGTGACTTTTTTTATATCTTTGAGGAAGCTCTTTTCTTTATCTACTTGTTTCATTCCATCAAACCCTTACTTATTATGCGTGACTTGAAAAGAATACTCATCCCGACTGATTTTTCAGACAATGCTACTGTTGTGTACGACTATGCAAGAAAACTGGCGGCTTCCAAGAATGCTGTTGTGGATATGATCCATATTGTTCCGCAGCGCACCTATTTGGATATTAGCCAAGAAATCATGGGGAACGCCCTTGAAATGCAAGGAAAGTTTAGGGAGTACATGGTCAACTTACGTACCCGCCTTCAAAAGGAATTGGATGATAATTTTGAAAGACCGCACAACGGGAAGGTTTTTGTTAAAGAAGGACTGCGCATCGCACAAGAAATTTCAGATCATGCACAAGCCGAGGGGTATGAATTGATTTTAATCGGGTCCAGAGGGAAAGGAAACTCCCTTTTTGGAAGAGGGAGTGTAACCGAACGGCTGATTCGCACAACGCATATCCCTGTTTTTAGTTTCCATAAGCCTTTTCACAAGCGGATGAAAACCATCATGTTGCCCACCGATGGTTCTGCTCTTTCATTGCAAATTCTGCCCCTTGCGCTAGATATGGCCTTTGCTTATAAAGCGACAATACACTTGTATAATGTAATCGAAATTGATTTTAATCAAATTGGATTCGCAGGAGGGAGCAGTACCAATTTCGAATTTGTTCGTAAAAACCGTAAGAATGAACTCATTGACTATCTGAAAGATCATTTTGATGGAAGTGAAGCGTATGCCTACAAAGGGGGAGCCGGAAAGAATGTGGTGGTGATAGAGAACAAGGAGAAACAAAACGTAAAACTCAAAATGGTTATAGAGGATCGTTTATCTGCGCATCGTGCCATTGTTGATTACGCTAATGAAAATGCACAATTGGTGATGATGACCACGCATGGAAGAAGCGGGTTATCCAGAATATTAATCGGTTCGGTGGCAGAAAAAGTAGCGCGACATCTTGATGTACCGGCCTGTACGCTTAAGCCTCAAAAACCTGAGTCTTAAAAAAAAGCAGCCGATTTTTTAACCGACTGCTTGTTTTTTGTGCTCTTGTTCTTGTCTTTATTTTTTATAGCTGTTTAAATTCGATGTAGGAATCTCCATAGACGCTGTGGGTCTGCGTTTTATAATCGCTTTCTTTGGCCTTGAAGATATTCGGAACAAAGGTTTGGGGGTTTAAATTAATCAGTGGAAACCAAGTGCTTTGTACTTGAATTTGAATTTTGTGTCCTTTTTTAAAGGTATGATTGATGCCTTGCAAAGTAAACTTAATTTCTGTTTTTTTGTTCGGGGTGGTCGGCTCTGCTTTTTCAAAGCTATTTCTAAACCGAGCGGGCATGACCTCACTGCG
>JAJYSO010000279.1 GCA_021793535.1 Bacteroidota bacterium
CGCATTTGGTACCGCTCATCGTGCGCATGCCTCTACAGCAATCATTGCGCAATTTTTTAAAGAAAAGTATGTCGGGTATCTGATTGAAAGGGAAGTGAAGAGCTTAGACAAGGTTTTGCATTCTAAGGAGCATCCGGTTACAGCGATCTTGGGTGGCGCCAAAGTCTCTTCGAAAATAACCGTTATAGAGCAAATTTTAGATCGGATTGACAACTTGATTATCGGAGGCGGGATGGCGTATACCTTTATCAAAGCACAAAAAGGAGCGGTAGGTGATTCTTTGGTAGAGGAGGCATATGTGCCCCTGGCACGAAACCTCTTGAAGAAAGCTCAAGAGAAAAACGTCCGATTGATTTTGCCGGTTGATACCGCAATTGCCGATTCTTTCTCAAATGATGCCGTTAAAAAGACAACAGATATTTCACAAATCCCTGAAGGTTTTATGGGGCTGGATATCGGAGAAAAGAGCATTGCTCTTTTTTCAGAAATCATCGCTTCTTCTAAAATTATTTTGTGGAACGGTCCCATGGGTGTTTTTGAATTTTCCAATTTTGAGAAAGGAACCAAAGCGGTGGGAGAAGCGGTAGCAAAGGCCACAGGAGGTGGAGCCTTTTCCTTAGTGGGGGGAGGAGACAGTGTGGCTGCGGCTAAAAAATACGGATTGGTCCAAAAAGTGAGCTATATTTCCACAGGAGGAGGGGCGATGCTGGAAATGCTGGAAGGGAAAACCTTGCCTGGGATCGCCGCAATTGAAGAGTAATTAGAAACTTTAATTTTTAAAAATCATTAATAGTGCATAGAGGTGTTCCGGTATTTTTTATGCTGCTTTTCAGCATAACGCTTTTTTCTCAGAATGATATTCCAAATCGTGAAAATCGAGCACACAAATACATCAACCCCACCCTGGGAACCTATAAATCCTTAAGTAAATTTGAGCTAAAAGAATTTGCTTCTGCCAAAGAAATCGATTCCTTGTGGATAGGAGAACTGGTTCAGTCGGGGTTGTATCCGCAAATGATGCGGAAAAATATCCTGGAGGTCCCTTACGATACGGATGGTATTTCTGTGGCTGATTATGAGCATTTACCAAAAGAAAAGCTTCAAAAACGCTTGGAGCGGCTCAATCAAGAGTCCCCTTTTAATATTGGGTATAATGAAGATGTGGATAAAATCGTTCGGTATTATTTGCGGCAGGATAAAGAATGGGTGGAGCGGTTGCTTTCCTTGAGCCTGTATTATTTCCCGATGTTTGAAGAAGAGCTGGCCCGAAGAGGATTGCCGCTGGACTTAAAGTATTTGGCGGTCATTGAATCGGGATTAAACCCCCGCATTAAATCAAGAGCTGGGGCGACCGGTTTGTGGCAGTTTATGTATGCTTCGGGTAAGATGCAAGGGTTGACCGTTAGCAACTACATCGATGAGCGTATGGATCCCAAGAAATCCACAGCGGCTGCAGTGGATTATTTGGATAAACTCTATCGCATGTTCGGGGATTGGGATATGGCGTTGGCGGCTTATAATTCCGGGCCGGGCAATGTTTCCAAAGCCATTCGGAGAAGTGGAGGAGAAACCAATTATTGGAAATTAAAAAATTACTTGCCCCGAGAGACGGCTAACTATGTACCTTCTTTCATTGCGGCCATGTACCTTTTCCATTACGCCGATGATCATGGGTATGAACCCTATAAGCCGGATGCTTTTTATTTTGCCACCGATACGGTTCGGGTTAAACAAACCCTTAAATTTGATCAAATATCAGATGCCATCGGGATCCCAAAGGAATTGCTTACCTTTTTAAATCCGGCCTATAAATTAGATATTATTCCCTATGTGAAAGGGAAAGATTATAATCTTCGGCTTCCCGTTTCTGAAGTGGGGCTTTTTGTCGCCAACGAAGATATGATCTACGACGTGGCAAAGAAGGAGTTGGAGGAAGAAAAAATACCCACCTATAGCGAACAACCGGACCGCATCCGTTACCGGGTAAAGAGCGGAGACTTTTTGGGCCGTATTGCTCGACAATTCGGGGTGAGTATTACCAGTATACGACAGTGGAACAACTTGCGAAATAACACGATTAGAGCAGGACAGTTTTTGACCATTTATCCCAGAAGATAATCTTGAGATGCGGGAGGACGAGGGACGAGTACGCCGGTGTTTTAACGAAACCTAAAAAAATCTTAAAAAAACAGAGTTTGGAATGGTTTTGGTAGAGGATGGAGGAGTAGGGTGTATTCCCAAAGGATAGATGGTAAAAATAAAAAAATCTTACGCAATGCGATATAGGCTATTGTTTAGTGCTTTGTTACTCGTTTTTTTGGTGGGCTGTAACGGTTCGAACAAGACGAAGAAAAAATCTCAGAAAATATTGACAGCCTCCTCAGGAGGAATCAATTCCCTCTCTATAATCATTGAAGATTCTCTATGGAAAGGAGAACTTGGTGAAAACCTGCGGAAAAATTTCGCAACCCCTGTAACGGGCCTCCCACAAGAAGAACCCCTGTTTTCGTTAAGCCATATTCCCCCTAAAGCTTTTACCGGTTTTATGCAAACCACCCGGTTGATCATGAGTATTGAATTTTCGGATAAAAATGAACTTTTTATTGCACGAGATACTTTTGCTCGGCCGCAGACCGGTGTCTTTGTTCGAGGGAAAACTCAAGAGGATATCATGAGGTTGATTGACGAGAATAGCGAGCACATCATTAAGGAATTGAAAAAAACGGAGATCAAAGCCAATCAAACCCGGATCTCAAAATCACTCAAGAGTGATAAACCCTTACAGGAGCGGTTCGGTTTGAGAATGAAATTCCCTTCCATATATCGCTATGCGGTGGAAGAAGATGATTTTATTTGGTTGCGTAAGGATATTCAGCATGGCAGCATGGAGATGTTGATTTACCAAGTGCCGTTAAATGTTATTGATAAGGATACCAATACCGTGAGTAATATTATTCGGATGAGGGATTCAATTGGTCAAAAATATATCCCTGGACCTGCGGAAGGCTCTTATATGATTACAGAGGAAGCTTATGCGCCGTATTTGTATGAGACCCAAATTGATGGAAAGTTTACCTATCTCACCAAAGGAACATGGGAAGTCAAGGGGGCATTTATGGCAGGGCCTTTTGTGAATTATGCCATTAGAGATGAGAAGAACGGTCGTTACCTGGTATTGGAAGGCTTTGTGTTTAAACCGCAGACGCCCACAAAACGCAACAACATCTTTGAACTGCAATCCATTTTTAGATCTGCAAAATTGGATTGATAAATGGATAAGTACATCAAAAGAAAACGCCGACTTTACAATAAAGTTGGCGTTTTTTATCAGTCAAAAAGATAAGTCGGAAATTACTTTTCCGGATCTGTGGAGGAATTTTCTTCTATTTTTTCAGAATTCTCCTCTTTTGTGGCATCTTTGAATTCTTTGATCCCGCTTCCCAAGCCCCGCATCAATTCGGGAATCTTCTTTCCTCCAAACAGTAATAGAATGGCTATTACAATGATAATGATTTGAGGAGTACCGATTACGCCTAAAAAAAC
>JAJYSO010000280.1 GCA_021793535.1 Bacteroidota bacterium
GTGGTATCAAAGTACACACATTGTATGATGTGGAAACGCAGATACCGGCATTCTTTCATATCACCAAAGCTTCCGTTCACGATTCAAAGGCTATGAAAGAAATCCCTTATGAATCAGGGTCGTACTACATATTTGATCGGGCATACAACAACTTTAAGATGCTGTATAAGATCCATCAGATAGGAGCTTGCTTCGTGATCAGGGCAAAGACTAACCTGCAGTATAAAACCATCAAATGGAAACGCAGATTGCCCAGAAACGTACTTTCAGACCTGACGATCGGATTGACCGGTTTTTATCCAAAACAGTACTATCCCGGAACACTTCGGCTGATCAAATATTGGGATGAACAACAAGAAAGAGAGTTCGCCTTTCTGACCAACGCTACTCACATTTCAGCCCTACAAGTGGCCGAACTTTATAAGAACCGATGGCAGGTGGAACTGTTCTTCAAGTGGCTGAAACAGCACCTTAAAATCAAAAAGTTCTGGGGTGCTACCGAGAATGCCGTCCGGATCCAGGTCTACACCGCCATCTGCACCTACTGTCTGGTGGCCATCGTTCAGCACGACATGAAACTGGACAGAAGTACCTATGAAGTGCTGCAGATATTAAGCATCTCCCTGACCGATAAAACCAACCTGAGAGAGCTTTTTAGCAAAACTAAATCTCAATATGACAAAGAACGAACGGACCTTAATGGACCAAATTTATTTAATTTTTAAAACGTCCTGATTTTAATGGGACACTAGTGATATTTTTACTTGTATTAATATTCCAGCAGTACACACAAGATGTGCAAGCCCCATTCTCTAGCCTAAAGTTTTAAGTTTTGATTTATCCGGTCACAGTCTGCAACACATTCATTTTTTTATTCGTTATAGCTCACCTTTACCTATTAGTCAAATTATCCGTAGACCAAAACAAATAGCTACTGGTCAGATAGCTTTTTCGTTTGTTCAATTAGTGAAGTCTCACTAGAAAGCATATCTCAATACATCCCGTATGGGCAGCCTTTGTCACTTACATCCCACCTCAGTAAAAACAATGAGGGGGTTTTACACTGCGTCTTATAAATAGCAATATTTTAAAAAACAGGTCGCCATAAAACCCCGGCTATTCCTTATCTTTGTCCGAGAAAATTTTACAATATGAATTCCCCAAAACGTTACACGGTGACCTGTGCACTGCCATATGCCAACGGTCCCTTACACATCGGCCATCTTGCCGGAGCTTATATCCCAGGTGACATCTATGTACGTTACCTAAGGGCTCAGAATAAGGACGTATTATTTATCTGTGGCAGTGATGAACATGGAGTTCCCATAACCATTCGTGCGAAAAAAGAGGGAATTTCACCTCAACAAATTGTCGATAAGTATCACAAAATGATGAAGGATTCGTTCCAGGAATTTGGGATAACATTCGATAATTTTTCGGGTACTTCACGGCCAATTCACCATCAAACAGCTTCCGATTTTTTTACTAAAATGTATCATGACGGAAAGTTTATTGAACAAGTAAGCGAGCAATTATACGACGAGAAAGCAAAACAATTTCTAGCTGATCGCTTTGTTACCGGAACCTGCCCAAGATGCGGATATGAAGAAGCCTATGGAGATCAATGTGAAAAATGTGGTGCCTCTTTAAATGCAACCGATCTTATCAATCCAAAATCGGCAATAACCGGAACAACTCCTATTCTTAAGCGGACCAAACACTGGTTTTTACCCTTAGATCAGTATAACGACTGGTTGAAGGAATGGATCATTAAAGGGCACAAGATAGATTGGAAAACCAATGTGTACGGCCAATGTAAATCATGGATAGACGAAGGACTTAAACCCAGAGCGGTAACCCGGGATTTAGACTGGGGAATTCCTGTCCCCCTAAAAGGAGCCGAGGGAAAGGTGCTCTATGTCTGGTTCGATGCTCCTATTGGTTATATTTCTGCATCAAAAGAATGGGCAGAACGCCAGGGAAAAAATTGGGAGCCTTATTGGAAAGACAAGGATACCAAACTCATTCATTTCATCGGGAAAGACAACATCGTCTTCCATTGTATTATTTTCCCAGTCATGTTAAAGGCACATGGCGAATATATTCTACCAGAAAATGTTCCCGCCAATGAATTCCTGAATCTGGAAGGCAAAAAGTTATCGACTTCCAAGAACTGGGCGGTTTGGCTTCATGAATATTTAGTAGACTTTAAAGGAAAGCAAGATGTACTGCGTTATGTCATTACGGCCAATGCACCTGAGACTAAGGACAACAACTTTTCGTGGAAAGACTTTCAAACCAGAAATAACAGTGAACTGGTGGGTATTTTTGGAAACTTTATCAACAGAGTAGTTGTCTTGACCCAGAAGTATTATGGCGGTATTGTTCCTGCAGCTACACACTATGAGGTCATCGACCAAGAAGTGTTAGATACGTTGAAAACATTTCCTGAAAAAATAAGTCAGGCCATCGAACATTTTCATTTTAGAGAAGCACAAATTGAGATGTTGAATTTGGCACGGATGGGAAACAAGTATTTGGCAGATGAAGAACCGTGGAAGCTCATAAAAACGGAACCAGAACGCGTAAAAACAATTCTGAACGTAGCCTTGCAGATCGCAGCAGCTTTAATCCCGCTGAGCAAACCCTTTTTACCGTTCACTTCTCAAAAACTAAAAGACCTATTGCAACTAGAGAATGACTTGAACTGGTATGATCCTAAAGAAGGAAATCTTTTGCCTGCAGGCCATAAAATTGGAAAAGCCATCTTACTTTTTGATAAAATAGAAGACGAAGAAATTCAAGCACAACTGGACAAGTTAGCAAGCACCAAAAAAGCTAATGAAGCTGCAGCCAAAAAAGAAGTTGCTCCTCAAAAGGAAATTATCGAATTTGAAGATTTTGCAAAATTGGACTTGCGTACTGCTGAAATTTTAGAAGCTGAAAGAATTCCAAAATCTGATAAACTCCTAAAATTTAAAGTCGACACAGGAATTGATCAACGCACCATTGTCTCGGGAATTGCTAAACAATTCCAGCCTGAAGAACTCATTGGAAAAAAAGTGTGCATAGTGGCCAACTTAAAACCCCGTAAATTGCGCGGTGTGATGAGTGAAGGAATGATATTGATGACGGAAGATAAAGAAGGAAAAATTGTCTTTATTGAACCTGAGGAACCTGTCCAAAACGGAAATTTCCTTCAGTAAACAACCTTATAACTTCTTGCGTAATCATCAAGAGAAATAGTATTAATGGCCCATCTTTAAGGGGCATTAATCAGCTTTGGTTCGAACAGATTGCTTTCACTTTATCAAGCCCTCATGAAAATCGAACAGTTTTTTTAATTCTACCAGCATCGGATGCGCATCATCCTTTTTGTTAGGTTAAGCTATAGCAACTCCTATTCTATATCTTCATAAAAGTAGCCGTCTCAGAAGCATATTTTTTTGAGGCGGTTATTTTTTGGGTTTTATTTTGGATAGGAAGCCAAGATTTTGTGGATTTTATAAAAAGGAGAGTGCTATCCCTGTTT
>JAJYSO010000281.1 GCA_021793535.1 Bacteroidota bacterium
CGTAAGGAACTGGTATTATAAGAACCTGGGAACCCCTTATGAAACTACGGAAACTCCATGGCTATGGCATTATTACATCGGACATGACAATAACCGTGATGCTTATATGGCCAACATGCCCGAGACCAAAGCGGTCTTGGATATCTTATTTAGAGAATGGTATCCGCAGATTAATTACAACCAACACCAAACTTCACCAGCATGGGCGCGAATCTTTATCCCACCCTTTAACGATCCGGTGAACATCAACATCCATCCCGGGTTAACCACCAGCGTCAACCAGCTGGGAATGGCTATGCAAAACAGACTGGCCATCAAAGGAATGCCCGGTGCCGTATCGAAACTCTTTTCCATGTTCTATTCAGGGGCTCCTCGAAATGCCGGAATGAAACACAATCAAATCGGCATCTTAACCGAAACAGCTCACAATACCCCAACTCCTAGGTATTATGACCCTAAAGACTTACCAGAGACCATTGGAGGATACTTGGGGGACTTAGGATATCCCACCGATGGCACCGCCGTTTTCTATCCATACCCTTGGAAAGGGGGGGAATCCCATTTCCGAGATGCAGTCGATTATATGATTACCAGCTCAATGGCAGTTTTACGCTATGCTGCCGATCGAAGAACAGAGCTCTTGTACAATATGTACAGTATGGGAAGAGATGCCATTGAAAAAAGAGATGGGGAAGAAGTATATGCCTATGTTATCCCGAATGAACAATGGGATAAATGGGAAGCTGACCACTTGATCGATTTGCTCTTTAGAGGAGGGCTGGAAGTGGAAAAAGCCACTCAGGATTTTTCTGCCGAAGGAAAAACCTATAAAAAAGGATCCTATATTGTCTATACAGCCCAACCTTTTGCCGGATATGTAAAAGACCTTTTAGATAAGCAACACTATCCTACTATTCACGTATATCCTGGAGGACCGACTAAGGCTCCTTATGATTTAACCGGTTGGACACTTCCTTATACCATGGGGGTCAAAGTAGATAGAATCAAGAGTGAATTTAAAGCCAATGGACAGCAAGTCACCTCCTTGTTGAGCAAAGACAAAAATAAAGTCAATGGAAATGCTAAATATGGCGTTGTTATTGAACCCAAATCAAACATAGCCTTTAAAGCCGTAAATCAATTCATGGCAAAAGGTGCTAAAGTAGCGCGAGTGATAAAAGGTTCCGCTCAAATCCCTGCAGGATCTTTTTTGGTAACAGGGGTAAGTCCTGAACAGGTTGATGATTATGGCCTTTCTTTTGACGGGCTACAAAGCAAGCCTACAAATGTGGAAACCAAACCTTTAAAACCCTCCAAAGTGGGATTGTATAAATCTTGGATGGCCAATATGGATGAAGGATGGACCCGTTGGATCCTCGAAGAATATGGATTTGATATGGATACCCTGCATAACAATGATGTAAAAACAAAGAACCTCTCACAGTTCACAAGTATCATCATTCCCGATCAAAGCCCGGAGGGAATACTCAACGGATACAACCAGCAGCAAATGCCAAAAGAGTATACCGGAGGAATCGGAGTGGAAGGAACATTGGCGCTAAAAAAATATGTTGAAAATGGAGGTACGCTCATTACTTTCGACAAAGCCAGCCTATATGCTATGCAACAGTTTGGATTACCCCTTAAAAATGCCATTCAAAATGTAAGTGAGGACGAATTTGTCATCCCCGGCTCACCGGTCAGAGCAAAGGTCAATACAGAAAGTTCATTGGGATGGGGAATGCAAGATGAAGCTGCTGCTGAATTCTTAAGAAGCTTTGCCTTTGATATTAGTAAACAACGCAAAACAGCCGAAGGAGGAGTGGAAGACATCAAAGATGCTCCGGCAGCTGACCTCGAAGTCGTTGTAAAGTATGCAGAGGAGGATTTAATCATGACAGGCTGGGGAATCGGAGCTGAAAAATACTTGGCCAATAAACCCGCAATGGTTAGAGTCCCCTTTGGAAAAGGACAAATTATATTGTTTGCCTTCAGACCACAATTTAGAGCTGAAACACCTAATACTTATAAACTTATCTTTAATAGTATTCTGGATTAGGATAATAAAATAGCCCCTCTAATTTCTCAACACGGAAAAGTGGCTGCTATAATTCAAGACGATTTATATCCTATTTCTATAAGTTTCTTTATTAAATAATAATTTCCATTATCATGAAAAATATTAAAATAATTATTGGCGCCACAATTTTTCTGCTAAGTCAGGGTGTGTACGTCTACGCTCAGCAAAAATCCGAAGAACCTGATAGGCAATACTCTAAAGAAATTAAAAATATCATTCAAGACAACAGGGTAAAACAGGCTTTCGATTTTATAAAGGATTTCGATAATCAGACAATTGACAACCAAATTAAACTCTCTGAAATAGAAGCTCCTCCATTTAAAGAACACAAATTCGGAAAGCCAGAGCTTTTTAAAAATTTATTGAACGAGTACGGGGCCGATTCCGTATGGATCGATCCAATTGGGAATGTTATTGGCTTGGTGAGAGGAACTACGCGGAAAAAAGTGCTTGCAGTCGCAGGTCATATAGACACGGTATTTCCCGAAGGAACGGATGTTTCTGTCACACACAAAGGTGACACCATTGCGGGGCCGGGCATTACAGATGACAATCGCGGCCTAACAAACGTATTAACCTTGCTGAAGACAATAACCGAAGTTGGGCTTCAAACAGAAGACGACATTCTTTTCATCGGCAATATGGGGGAAGAGGGACCAGGAGATTTGAGAGGAATGAAGGAGCTTTTTGGGACAAATGGCCCTCAAATAGATGCATTTATTTCTATCGATGGAGTGGATATTAATAGAATAACCAATGGGGGATTAGGTTCTCACCGCTATAAAATCACTTTTAATGGTCCGGGAGGGCATTCTTGGGGTGCCTTTGGTTTAGCAAATCCAGCTCATGCCATGGGACAGGCCATTGCTGAATTTGTTCAAAAAGCAGATGAGTATACAAGTAACGGAAGTAAAACAAGTTATAACGTTGGTCTGGTGGATGGTGGAACTTCTGTAAATTCAATTCCCTTCTCTGTTTCAATGACAATTGATATGCGAGCACTTGATCCAAAAAGGTTGGAGGGCATAGATAAAATTTTACATGAGGCTGTTCAACTCGGCGTGGACGAACAAAACAAAATTAGACGTATGGGCAAACCGGTTGAGGTTGAATTTAAAATGATAGGTGATCGTCCTTCTGGTTACACAGCTCCAGAAATAGATCTGGTCCAGCGAGCTATTGCAGCAAACAAATATTTAGGAGCCAATGCAATTTTAGGAACGGGCTCCACAGATTCAAATATTCCAATATCAAAAGGTATCCCTGCAATTACATTAGATGGGGGAGGAGAAGCCGGAGGAGCTCACTCCCTACATGAATGGTATTTGAATAAGGAAGGGTACAAAGGTATTCAAAGAAATCTGTTGGTAATTCTAGCACAAGCTGGGTTATCGGGAAATTAAAATTTTATGTCGTTAACGTAA
>JAJYSO010000282.1 GCA_021793535.1 Bacteroidota bacterium
ATAAGCGCAGCAGAGAATATAGTATGACAAGGTGTAAACCTACTCTCTGTTTGTGGAGTTCGGATAAAAAACAAAGACAAGCTGAGGCGTTACCCTTAGGTGCCTCTGCGACCCTTTACGCCCCACCCATCGGCTCTGCCGTGGGTGGGTAGTTCTTACATTTTCTGTAATTGAAATGATCTGGATTCCATTACGCGCAGAACGGCTTCTGCGGTATCGATGGAAGTTAAACAAGGAACTCTGTTTTCTACTGCGGCCCTCCTAATTTTGTACCCGTCTTTGTAGACATCTTTTCCTTTTGTATATACGTTGATGACAAATTGGATGTAACCGTTTTGAATTGAGGTCAACAGGTTGTCACCTGAAACGGTTCCGATTTTGTGAATCGTGGCGGTGGGGACCCCATGCTTATTAAAGTAAAGTGCTGTACCTTCTGTTCCATAGAGGGTATAACCAATTTGATTAAACCTAAGAGCTAATTTTAGGGCTTCTTGTTTATGTTTATCCGCGATGGTGAATAGAATGGCTCCGCTCAATGGCATTTTTGCACCAGAAGCGATCAATCCTTTATAGAGAGCCTTTTCTAAGGTCTTATCTTTTCCCATCACTTCGCCAGTGGATTTCATCTCTGGCCCTAAAATGGCATCCACTCTTTTGAGTTTATTGAAGGAGAAGACCGGTACTTTTACATAAACGCCATTCCGGGTTGGAATCAGCCCGGTTTTATATCCTAGTCTTTTCAAGCTTGTCCCTAAGATGACTTGAGTTGCTAACTTTGCCATTGGTACGCCAGTGATCTTGCTTAAGAAAGGGACGGTTCTACTGGCTCTTGGATTTACTTCAATGACGTATATCTCATTTTCATATATGACATATTGTATATTTAGCAAGCCAATCGTATTTAAGCCTATGGCCAATCGCTTGGTGTAATCGACCAATTTTTCTATTTGCTTTTGCCCGATATTTTGTGGAGGGTAAGCTGCGATAGAATCTCCAGAATGGACACCAGCGCGTTCAATATGCTCCATGATCCCAGGGATAACTACGGTCTCACCATCGCAGATGGCATCTACTTCTACTTCTTTACCCATCAGATACCGATCGATAAGGATGGGGTGCTTTGGGCTGGCTTTAACTGCATTTTTAATGTAGTGGGCCAATTCCTTATGATTGTGAACGATCTCCATAGCTCGGCCTCCCAATACATAACTTGGCCGGACCAGTACAGGAAAACCGATTTCTGCTGTAATCGTTGTAGCTTCCTTTAAAGAAATACAGGTTTTTCCAATCGGTTGTGGGATTTGCAGTTGCTTGAGCGCTTGTTCGAATGTATCTCTGTTTTCAGTTCTGGTGATTGCGGTTAAGGAGGTGCCCAATATTTTAACTCCATTTTGAACCAATTTTTCGGCCAGGTTAAGGGCCGTTTGTCCACCAAACTGTACGACTACTCCTTTGGGTTTTTCTAAGTCAATTACGTTCATGACGTCTTCAAGGGCTAAAGGCTCGAAGTATAATTTGTCGGAAATCGAGAAGTCCGTGGATACCGTTTCCGGGTTGTTGTTGATAATGATGGCTTCATAGCCCATCTCCTTTATCGCCCATACACAATGAACGGTAGCGTAGTCAAACTCAATTCCCTGCCCGATGCGAATGGGGCCAGATCCTAGGACTAATACCTTTTCTTTACTACTAACCTTGCTTTCATTTTCTTGTTCATAGGTCCCGTAAAAATATGGGGTTTCGGATTCGAATTCCCCCGCACAGGTATCTACTGTTTTATATACGGGAGTGATTCCATGCATTTTTCTAAAATGATAGATATGATCCTGGCTCGTTTGCCATAGGTGCGCAACCTGCACATCCGATAGCCCCATTTGTTTTGCCTTACGTAGAAGATCTGCATTATCGATATGCGCTGTGAGCTTCTTTTCAAAGTCGATAATTTTCTTAAACTTCCAAATGAAGAATTTGTCGATCTTGCTCCATTCACCTATTGTTTCCCACGAGATATTTCGCCGAAGTGCTTCTCCAATGAGCAGAAACCTCTCATCAACCGCATCTTTGATCCCCTTTTCGAGAGCTTCGTTGGTAAGAGCTTCTGTTTCTTCGACTCCTAATCCTAAATGCTGGATGCCAATCTCTAAGGAGCGGATCGCTTTCATTAAAGATTCTTCAAAACTGCGCCCTATGGCCATGACTTCTCCAGTGGCTTTCATCTGCGTGTAGAGGCGACGGTCGGCTTGCTCAAATTTATCAAAGGGAAAACGGGGGATTTTGGTTACTATATAGTCTAAAGCGGGTTCAAAACAAGCATAGGTCTTTCCGGTAACCGGATTCAACATCTCATCTAGGTTTAATCCTATGGCAATTTTGGCCGCTAATTTTGCAATGGGATATCCGGTTGCTTTTGATGCCAATGCAGAAGATCGGCTTACACGGGGGTTTACTTCAATAATGTAATAATCGAATGAGGCCGGGTCAAGTGCCAATTGAACATTACACCCTCCTTCGATTTCCAAAGCGCGGATGATTTTTAAGGAGATGTCTCTACAAAGTTGAAGTTCTCGATCTGTTAAGGTCTGGCATGGTGCAACGACAATGGAATCTCCAGTATGGATTCCCACGGGATCTACATTCTCCATGGTACATACAATGATCGCATTGTTTTTTGCATCTCGCATGACTTCCAATTCGATTTCCTTAAAACCGGCAATGGATTTTTCAACCAAGCACTGCTTGACAGGGCTATACCGGAGACCACTTTCAGTGATTTCCTTTAATTCCTGAGGCGTATGAGCAATCCCCCCTCCAGATCCGCCAAGGGTGTAGGCTGGTCTGACAATGGAAGGGTATCCGATCTCTTCGGCAAAATCTAAGGCTTCGGAAATACGATGAATGATTTTAGATTCGACAACAGGGATATGCAAGCTTTGTACTAAGGTTCGAAAGCATTCCCTGTCTTCTGCTTTTTCAATTGCCGAAAGCTTGGTTCCTAGGATCTCGATATTGTACTTTTTGAGTACCCCTGCTTTCTCTAATTCTACAGCCATATTGAGCCCCGTTTGCCCTCCTAGAGTGGGGAGCAGAGCATCGGGCTTTTCCTTTTTGATGATCCGGGTGACAAATGCTAATGTGATCGGCTCAATGTATACCTTATCGGCAATTTCTACATCCGTCATGATGGTGGCGGGATTAGAATTGATGAGGATGACTTCGTATCCCTCTTCTTTCACGGCTAAACAGGCTTGGGTTCCTGCGTAATCGAATTCAGCTGCTTGTCCGATAATAATGGGACCTGACCCAATGACTAAAATCGATTTTATATCTACGCGTTTTGCCATTTTATTGTATTTTTTGTGGTTTAACTACCTTGTTGGAAAGATGTAATTTGGTTGTTAATTTTTTAAAATCATTTTTAAGGCCTATTTCTATGCGCTTTGAAATCCTTAATCATTGTGATAAAATCAGATCGG
>JAJYSO010000283.1 GCA_021793535.1 Bacteroidota bacterium
CCTTCATTTTCTGTAATCAAAGTCTCCACGGTTATTTTTCCTGCTGGCTTAGCATCGGGCTGCTCCTTTGGATTGTGTTTACAGGAGAAGAAAGCACCGAATACGACTAATCCAATCAAAAGAGATGAGAATGTATTTTTAGTGATCATAGCTTGCATATTTTGTGGATGGACCTACCGACTTATTCCTGCCCGAGTAGTTCTTCTATTTTTTTCTCCAAGTTTGGACCCCGAAGATCTTTATCCACAATAACCCCATCTTGGTCCAAAAGGAAATTGGCTGGTATGGCTCGGATATTGTATTTTTTGGCAATGGGATCATTCCAAAATCGCAGATTTGAAATTTGATTCCAAGGTAATCCGTCCTTTTTGATAGCTTCCAACCATGCTTCTTTACTTTTGTCCAAGGAAACCCCTAATACGTTAAAGCCCTTTTCATGATATTTGTTATAGACTTTGACGATGTTGGGATTTTCTTTTCGACAGGGCATACACCAAGCTGCCCAAAAATCGACCAAGGTATATTTTCCCAAAGCCTCTTCCAATGCCAATTCATCTCCCTCTGGGGTTGTAGCTTTAAAAGAGGGCGCTTTTTTACCGATGGCCAGTGCCCCTCCTTGTGCAAGTCGCTGCCCCAGCTCTTGTCCTATGAAATGATCTTTTAACTGTGGAGAAAGGCCGTCGTATAATTTTTTCATTTCGGGCTGCGCTACAGATCGGGTTTGCTCCATATCAAAAAGCATGAGTAAGCTGGGAAGTAAGTCAGGATGTTCTTCAATGGCTTCTTTTCGGTAGACCGTATTTTCTTCTTGAATTTTGGCCTGTAGATCTTGCATGTTTTGTGCAACGGTAGTGTCCTGAAGTTCGTCGTAATCTAAAGCGTCTGTGGCTTGAATGATTTTGTTATTCCCTTTGGCCAATTGATTTTGATAATCTTTAAGCATTCTATTGGCCGCCCCTCCAGTGATTTCTGACTTGTGAAGGCTGTCCTTGTAGAGTTTTGCACGTAAGGAAGTGTTTTCATTTACAAAGCTGAGGTTTCCATTCACTCCTTGAATGCTGAGTATATTTAGGCTCTGTATAGGGGTTTTAGGCAAGTGGATTGTAAAACTTCCATTTTGTACCTGAGCACTGTCAATGATTTTTGTGCCATACCCTTTGGTAAGCTCCGATACAAAAACAGAGGTACCGTCTTCAACGTTGTCAATACTTCCTTTTAAAACCGCACCATCGTTGTTGCAACTCGTCAAAGAAACGAGGGCAAACATCATCAGGCTAAATGCAACTATTTTATACATGATGAAATTGTTCTGAATTAACGAGCAAAGATACACAAACCCCCACTTTTTTCAAGGGTTCAGTAGGAAAGTTTAATGTTAATCCGAGCTTAAAATTCTTTGCAAAAAGGCAAAAGAAACGGGTTTTTACCTTTTGTTTTTTACCGGTAAGGATCGCTATTTTAAGAGACGAGAAACAAGGCTTTCCAGCTGTTCTCCTTTTAGACCTTTGGCAATGACTTCTCCGTCTTCGTTCAGAAGAAAATTGCTGGGAATTGAAGTTACTCCATACAGAGCGGCAACGGGATCATCCCATTCCATCAAGTTGGAGATGTGTGCCCAATTCATGTCAAATTCCTCGATTCCTTTCACCCATTCTGACTTATTTTGGTCAATGGATACACTGATAATCTCTAATCCTTTGTCGTGATATTTTTTGTAGATATTGGAGACGTTAGGCATTTCTGCACGGCAATATGGGCACCAAGAAGCCCAAAATTCTACAATAGTGACTTTTCCATTTTTAGCCAGAACATCACTTAAAGAAACGGTGTCCCCATCCGGAGTGGGACCGCTAAAATCTGGAGCGATATCACCGATGTCAACGCCCCCTGCTTGTTCTTCCAATGGATCTGCGCTTTGAACACCTTCTAATTCGGTATGTGTTGCCGCTGCGTTTTCTTTTTTATCATTAGCGGTGTAAAAGTAGACCCCTGCGGCCAAAAGAGCCCCCAAAACTATAATTACGATTGTTTTAGACATAGCTATACAAATTTATAAATGTTGTGCAAGGTACACATTTTTTGATTTTTATCACAATTAAGCTTTCCCTGTATGTGTTCTTTCTTGAGATGGTCTAAGATGCGAAGTGGGGAGTCCTGTATGGATTTCTTCCACTAGCCTAGTGATACAAGCATATCATACGTGATCTGGAATTTGAATTATGGGTGGAATTCGCTGAAGTTGGCCGGAACAAATCAAACCGAAAACACAGTTTTAAAAAAGCTTTGGAATTCAGAAGCAAAAATTTTTAAGCGAACTGGAAAAAAGGCCTTTAGGGGCCGCGCTACTTTCCTAAAAGGTGAATATACGATGGAGCATCTTGTAAGGTTTCGATTGCTTTTTTCACGGTTGAATCGTATTTTAAGTTATAGGCATAGAGGCCCTCTTCATAGCCATATTGCTTTACAATTTCGGCCGTTAACTGTTGCTCGATTTGCGCCTTACTCTGGTGTAATTCCTTTTCTTTAAACACCTGTATTTGTGCCAGTAGTTGCTGATGCGCAGAGGCCACTTCTTGATTTAGGTCAGGATTGGTTTCTTTGGTAAAGGCCTTCTCTATATCTTTTTCTAAAGTGGTTTTGTAGTGGAAGTCTTGGGTTTTTAAATAGGTCTTAAACTGGTCAAAGATATGCGGTGGGATTTCGAAGTCACCTTCTTGAGAAAGAGGATGCTTGTAAAAATATTGAGTAGCAAAATTAAAGATTAGATTTTGATTTAACAAGGCTTGCGTCAACTCACTTATCGCGGCAGATGCCGTTGCGATATCTGGTTTTATTCCTCCAGAATCGTCCACTTTTCGGCCATTTCTGGTTGTAAACTCCCGGTATCCTTCCTCTTTTTTCAGCCGAGGCTCTCCTTTTGAATCCCGATGGCGGTAGTCTAAAGCCTGGATACCTCGACCGCTCGGAGTGTAGTAGCGAGAGATGGTCAGCTTCATTTGCGTTTCATATGAGAGGGGTAGTACTCTTTGGACCAGCCCTTTTCCGTAACTGCGGGCACCGATAATGACGCCACGGTCCAAATCCTGAATGCTTCCTGATACAATTTCGCTAGCAGATGCACTGTGTGCATTGATCAGGATGGCTAAAGGAATCTGCGTATCTATGGGATCGCTTTGGGTCATATAGGTCTTGTTATATTTTTCGATCGCAGATTTGGTAAAAACTACTTCTTCTCCTTTGGGAATAAAGAAGTTAACGATTTTGATGGCCTCTTCCAAAAGTCCGCCGGGGTTGTTGCGCAGATCTAAGATGATCTGCTGTGCCCCTTGGGATTTTAAGTCTTGTAAAGCAGCTCCTACTTCTTGTGCTGCGGTTGGGCCGAATTCACTCAGTTTGATGTACCCAACGGTACCCTTGAGGTGGTAATAAGGCACTAATTTCTGAGCGTTGTGTGGTCTTGTT
>JAJYSO010000284.1 GCA_021793535.1 Bacteroidota bacterium
CCGCGGGGTTTCGAACCCCGGACCTACTGATTAAGAGTCAGTTGCTCTGCCAGCTGAGCTACGAAGTCAAAGTTTGTATGTCCGTCTTTTTATGTTTTGCAAATGCATGTAAAAAAAAGCTTTCATAGCGGCGACAAAATTAAGATAAAATCATTTTATAGCTGCAAATTTTTACAAACTTCTTGATTTTTTCTTTACGCATTGGAAAGATTGGACTTAGACGATTTTGTCAAAACCGGTATAAGGACGCAATACCTCCGGAATTAAGATCCCGTCCATAGTTTGGTAGTTCTCCAAAATGCCGGCTAGGACCCTTGGCAAGGCCAAACTACTGCCGTTTAAGGTATGTACCAAATGCTTCTTGTTTTCCTTGTCCCGGTAACGTAATTTGAGCCGATTGCTTTGAAAGGTTTCGAAATTAGATACGGAAGAAATTTCTAGCCAACGCTCCTGTGAGGTGGAATACACCTCAAAATCATAGGTGAGAGCAGAGGTGAATCCCAGGTCTCCCCCGCAGAGTCGTAAAATTCTAAAGGGTAGATTGAGTTCGCGCAAAATTACTTTGACATGCTCTACCATTTCGTTGAGTTTTCCATAGGAATTTTCAGCTTTCACAATGTTTACAATCTCGACTTTGTCAAATTGATGCAATCGGTTTAATCCGCGAACGTCGGCCCCGTAGGATCCGGCCTCTCGTCTAAAGCAAGGTGTGTAAGCAGTAAGGGCGATCGGAAGGTCTTTCTCTTCCAACAATTGGTCTCTATAGAGGTTGGTCAAGGGCACTTCCGCGGTTGGAATCAGATAGAGATTGTCTTTCGGAATCTCATACATCTGTCCTTCTTTATCCGGTAATTGTCCGGTACCGTATCCTGAGGCCTCATTGACCAAAAGAGGTAGTTCGTACTCTTTATAACCGGCTTGGGTGTTCTTGTCGAGAAAATAAGCGATTAAAGCACGTTGCAAACGGGCGCCTTTTCCTTTGTAGACCGGAAATCCTGCCCCCGATATTTTGTTCCCCAATTCAAAATCGATAAGGTCGTATTTTTTAGCGAGCTCCCAGTGGGGTAGATTGCTGGCCGATAAGTCGGGAATCGTGCCTTCTCTGAAAATTTCCTCATTGTCTTGATCGGACTTTCCCGAAGGAACAGATTCATGGGGTATGTTGGGAAGGGTATAGAGGAGTTCCTCTAGTTCTTTAGAAACTTGGATTAATTTTTCAGACAGCCCTTTGGACTGTATTTTAAGCTGGCTTGATTGTTCTTTAGCAGTGGCTGCTTGCTCTGCTTCCCCCTTTTTATACAAGACTGAGATCGCTCGGGACAACCTGTTGGACTCAGCCAAAATTTCATCCAATTGTGTTTGTGTGGCTCTCCTTTGCTCATCCAGCGTCAATACTTTATCCAAAAGGGCACCCGCCTCAATATTTCTCTTTTTGAGCGCTTGTATATATTGCTCTTTATGGGCCTTGATAAGATGGGGTTGTAACATGGTTTTTCGCTTTAATAAAAAAGCAAATTTAAAGAAATCACACCACATTAACGAAATAAAAATACATCTCCACTAAAAAAGATGCTAAATTTGAAAATATTCAGTGTTTAACCCCTCTAAATTTTAATCTTTTTAAAAAAGAAGATGGGTTTATACCATCCATTACATGACGTTATGGCTTCGATTAGAAAACTCTCCTTTACCACCACCACTGTTTTGTACCCGTTTTTGCTGGTCTTGCTCATTTGGTTGTTTTTTTGGATAGAATTGCGGTTCAAGTTTAATTTCAGCCCATATGGGATTCGTCCGCACAGTTTTATAGGATTACGCGGTATTTTATTTGCGCCGCTCATTCACGGGAGCCTTTCTCATCTGTTTAGCAATACCATTCCTTTGTTTGTTTTGAGTATGGGGCTCTTCTATTTCTATAAGGAGATCTCTTGGCAGGTGATTGTTTTAGGGGTCCTGTTCTCCGGGCTGTTGACATGGCTTTTGGGCCGCCCGGAAACTGTTCACATCGGTGCTAGCGCAGTGGTATATATGTTGGCCAGTTTTCTTATATTTAAAGGGATATGGTCCAAAAACTTTCGGCTTATGGCCCTGGCCTTGAGTGTCGTTTTCCTGTATGGAAGTTTGATTTGGGGGGTGTTTCCACAAAAAGAGAATATTTCATGGGAAGGGCACTTGTCTGGATTTTTAGTGGGGATCCTCTTATCGATAGTATATAAAGGTTACCAAGTAGAGTATCATGAAAGTCAAGTGAGCCGCAGACCGATCTCTGCTAAAGAAGCAGAATTTTTAAGGCATTTTGATCAGGAGGGGAATTTTGTTCCCGCCTCGGAATGGAAGCGCAGGGCAGAAGAAAAAGAGGACAATACCCTGCAGGCGGATATTCGGTATCACTATCGGGAATCGGATCAGCGCTAAAGGAAAGGGGTGTGTTTAGAGTTTTTGACGAACGGCTTCATACAAAAACAAGGCACAAGCCACTGAGACGTTTAAGGAATCTGTTTTTCCCAATAGCGGGAGTTGTGCACGTTGATCACACATTTTAAGGATGGCGTGGGAAACTCCTTTTCCTTCGGACCCCATCACTACTGCAGTGGGTTGTGTAAAGTCGCAATCGTATAAACTGCTGTTTCCTTTCTCGGTTGCTGCGATGAGTTGAACCTGGTACGATTTCAAAAAATAAAGCGCATCTTTAAGGTGGTTTACTTTGCAAATGGGAAGGTTAAAAATGGCGCCGGCAGAAGTTTTGACCACCTGTTCGTTAATCGAGGCGCTTCCTTGCTTGGGAATAATGATACCGCTGGCCCCTGCACATTCTGCAGTACGGATAATGGCGCCGAAGTTTCGGACATCGGTTACTTCATCCAAAAGCACGAAAAGAGGGGTGTGCTCTTGTTGAAAGGTGTCCTCGACCAGGTCTTCCAAAGAAACCGTTTGGATAGGAGAAATTTTGGCGACAATTCCTTGATGATTTCCTTGGGCTAGTTTCTCTATTTTTTGGATGGGAACAAAGGAAGTGGAGATGTGTTGTTCTTCAGCAATGGCTAATATTTTTTGAAGTGCAGGGTTATCGCTTCCCTTTAAAAGGTATAGTTTGTCGATTTCTTGGGAGCTGTTCAAAGCTTCTTCAACGCTGTGGATGCCAAATATTAAATTCTTCATGTGTGCATGTTTTTGTGGCAAGCTGTATAAAATTAGCCGAACTTTGCCCAACCTTTTCTGTGCCGTGCCAATACAGTGCCAAAAATAGAAGAAAAGCAGTTATTATAAGATAAAGAGGACAGAAATGTTTTTCTAAATAAATGAAAATGAAATTATTGAATTTTTTTTTAGTAATGTTTGTGAACTCAAAATATATTTTTACATTTGCAAACCCTAAAAATGGGGAATGTTTACTTAATGATAATAGTGTTATATGCCAACAATTTCACAATGATTACGAGAATGAA
>JAJYSO010000285.1 GCA_021793535.1 Bacteroidota bacterium
CAAACGTATCCAAAAGTTCATCTTGAATATCTTTCTGATAAACCGGACAAGCCACCTCCACTCGATAGTCAAGGTTACGCGTCATCCAATCCGCAGAGGAAATATAAAATTGTGGATGACCTCCATTTTCAAAGATAAAAAGCCGAGGATGCTCTAAGTTTCGATCCACAATACTAATGGCCTCAATATTTTCACTCAGCCCTGGCACTCCGGGAATCAAACAACAAATCCCTCGAACGATCAATTGAATTTTCACTCCTGCTTGGCTGGCCTCATAGAGCTTATCGATCATTCGATAATCTGATAGACTATTGATTTTTACCCGAATCCCTGAGGTTTTGCCCATCTTGGCGTTCAGGATCTCATTGTCGATGAGTTCTTCAAACCGGTGCCGCATATAATGTGGAGAGACTAATAAATGCTCATAGTGCTGAACCTTATAATTGGTTTTAAAAAAGTCAAATATCCTATCTATTTCTTTCAAGATCTCTTGATTGGCGGTAAACAGGCAATAATCCGTATAAATTTTGGCTGTGTTTTCATTCAAGTTTCCCGTGCTGACAAAACCATACAGTCGGCTTTCCCCATATTCGACGCGTTCAATGACACAAGTCTTACTGTGTACTTTCAATCCCCTTACCCCAAAAATAACATTCACTCCTTCACTTTGCAGCTGCTCCGCATAATTGACATTATTTTCCTCGTCAAAACGAGCGCGCAACTCAATCACTGCCGTCACTTTTTTCCCATTCTTCACCGCGTTGATCAAAGAACTGGCAATGTGCGAAAATTCGGCGAGCCTATAAATAGTAATTTTTATGGAACGCACTTTTGGATCAATGGCCGCCTCTCGCAAAAATCGAATGGTATAGGAAAAAGTATGGTAAGGAACATATTGTAAAAAATCTCGACTGGCAATCTGTTTGATCAAACTCCCTTCCATCTTAAACCCATTAATTGGCAAAGGTTCAAATTTCGGATATAACAAATTACCTGCTGCCAATTGCGGAAATTTCATATAGTCTTTACGATTGTGATAACGTCCTCCTGGAATCAAGCTATCGTTTGCTTCAATTCCCATCTTACTTAAAAGGAACTCCAATGTATCCGGTTCTATTTCCTCATCATACACGAACCGAACCGGCTGGCCCTCCACACGGCTCCTCACGCTCTGCATTACTTTCTCCGTATAGCTCTTGTTCAAGGTATCCTCAATATCCAACTCTGCATCTCTTGTAATTTTAATCATATGAGCTGACAAACTCTCATAATCGAAAATACTGAAATAATTTTTAAGGTTAAACCGAATCAAATCGTCTAAAATGATCACGTATTGATGATCCTCTTCAGAAGGCAACACCACAAAGCGTTCCACTTCCCGAGGAATTTCAATCAGAACAAATCGCTTTTCCCGGATATTGTTTTCGTTTAAAACCATTCTGACAGCCAAATAAGCCACACTGTCTTTCAGACGAGGGGGCTCTTCCAGATCATTCAAGATAATGGTCACTAGTGCCGGGCTCACTTTTTGTAAGAAATACTCACGTAAGAACTTGGCCTGCTTTTGGGTGACCTCTTCTTCACTAATGATGAAAATATGGTGCTCTTTCAAGCGCGTTTGAATGGCATCCAATATCTCCAAACTTCGATTTTGGTGGTCAATCACAATTTGCGTGATTTCTTTCATCAATGCATCTGCCTCAAAGCCTCCCAAGGCCAAGGTATCCTTCTTACCCGACTGCTGGATGCGTTTTACTGTAGCGTAACGCACTTTAAAAAACTCGTCCAAGTTGTTTGAAAAGATTCCCAAAAAACGCAGCCTTTCCAATAAGGGCACGTTCTCATCTGCTGCTTCCTGTAAAACGCGTGCATTAAACTGCAGCCAGCTGATTTCTCTGTTGATGTATTTATGCTTTAATTTCATGTCTGTCGCGTAAATCTTATAGGCTTATGGAGCCAACCGCTCCACTTTCCAACCCTTCTCTTCTCGCAGGTATCGAAAACGATCGTGCAAACGGTTGGGGCGGCCTTGCCAAAATTCCATCACTTCCGGTCTCACCAGATACCCTCCCCAAAATTCGGGCCTTGCAATAGTCTTGCCCTCAAAACGCCGCTCAAGCACCTCTTTCCGCTTTTCCAAAACTTCCCGACCGGCGATGGGCTGAGATTGATGAGATACATAGGCGCCAATTTGGCTCCCTCGAGGGCGAACTTCAAAGTACGCATCCGATGCCGATGCCGGCAGTTGCTCAGCATAGCCTTTTACCATCACTTGTCGTTCCATTCTCGGCCAATAAAAGGACAACGAAACTTTCGGATTTCTGGCAATGGACTTTCCCTTTTCACTTGTATAATTGGTAAAAAAAACAAAACCCTCATCGTTAAATCGCTTGAGCAGGACCACTCTATTTTTAGGAAATCCTTTTTCATCCAGCGTACTTAAGGTCATGGCATTATTCTCTAACTCCGTCTCTTTTTCTTGCACTTCATCATACCAGACCTTAAAAAATTCCATAGGGCACTTTTTCAGTTGAGTCGCACTCAATTTCGATTTTTCATAAGATCGACGCTGATTAGCCAGATTTTCTTCCATCTGCAATACTTTTGAAGGGCAAGTTAAGAGAAAGCCTTTCAAGAAAAAAGGGTTTTGCAAATTTCATATTATTTTTTGAATTAATTTACAGGATTCCCTTACCTTGCTTTTCTTGTCCGTATTCTTTCAGCTAAAAAATGATTTCAGACACTCTATTACAAGCTTATTTTCAACGCATCCACTACCGAGATAAAGCTCATCAGGACTTGGAAACGTTAACCCAGCTGCATCAGCTCCATGTGGCCCACATTCCTTTTGAAAATATTAATCCCCTTTTCAACCTTCCGGTTGATCTGCAAACCGAAGTCCTTTGGCAGAAGCTCATTCAGCAAAAAAGAGGGGGGTATTGTTTTGAGCAGAACCTCCTCTTTTTACACATCTTACATAAAATTGGCTTCAACGCTCGGGGTCTTGTCGGCCGGGTAATCCTCAATCAACCTGACGCCACCATTACCCAACGGACCCATATGGTTATTCTTGTCAAATTAAACGGGAAACAATACCTATGTGATACCGGGTTTGGGGGACAAGTCCTCCCGCAGCCGATCCGATTCATACGGGATATACCTCAAAAAACCAGTCATGAAGATTACCGGCTGATTGCCTTTGAGGAAAATTTTATCCTGCAAACCTACTTGAGTGGGCAATGGCATAACCTCTATAAATTTGACTTACAAAAAACCTACTTGGTCGATTACAAAATTGCCAATTGGTATACTTCCACACATCCGGATTCCAGTTTCACCAAAAGGCTTGTGGTCACCAGAGTAGGGGAAAAATGCCGCTACATTCTCCACAACAACTCCTTTTCCATTTATCACTTGAATGATGATGTAGAAAAGAAAAGGAT
>JAJYSO010000286.1 GCA_021793535.1 Bacteroidota bacterium
GATCTGAACCACATCGTCCCGCCGCCGGGTTGATCCCAAGTATGAAAGTTTTCAAACTTGTAGCGTTGGTAAACGATCGCATTCTTTCGTAGTCGAGTCTCGGCGTAAATGGGTAGTTTCTTTTCTTCGCTAATTCTAAGGAACTCGTCCTTCATCTCTGCCGCAATATGTGTGCCTGCTCCTCGATCGTCCTTTACAACCCCCCAAAACCATGCATAGAGGTATTTTCCGTCTTTTGGACGTTGGCTTTGGATGTATTTTTGATTTTTTACAACTTTTAAGGCATTTTTCACGCCGGTAACGTTTAAGACCAATCCCACTTCTTGAAAAAACTCTTTGAGAAAGTTGTCTTTTTCATTTCCAGCCTCGAAGAGGATGGCAATTCCCATTCCGTCTCCAGCTGTAATTAACGCGTCTTTTGAAATGGCTTTTTCTACCATGTGTCGTGCCAGGTATAAGAAGCGCCTGTCTCGGTCTCCTCCTTTTTTTACGATGTCCTCGGCAGAGGGCGTTTCTTTCAGAATATTGGCTACACGCCTAATGATTAATTCTTTATTCACGTTTCGTTGGTTTAAAGGCTAAAAATATTTAAAACTTGGCGATTTGGGCATGGAGTTTAGGTTTTATCTGGGATCTCCATGAGCGCTGATCCAGCTGTTGGGCGTTTAAAAACGGTACCCGAAGAGAAAGCCGCCATAGATTTCGTATGCGGAGAAGCGGGCTTTGACTTCGTTGCTGAAATTCCGCCCAAAATTGAGGTAAGGCCCCATGACGAAGCTATTGCTGAAATTCCATTCGTACCCCAGCCCGGCTCCAATGATAAAGGCGTTCATATCTGTTTTGACCCGCTCGACAAACGTGCTTTCCGGATCGCTTATTTTCTCTTGATAACTGCCGAACCGGTATTTGACAAAGGGCTGTACATAGATTCCTGAACCGGGATTATTGGTGCCGAAGTAGTAGGTATAGTTCAATTGAAAACTATTGGTTTTGTACTTCGAACCCTCACTTTCTTTTTTAAAGTTTCGCCGATCGTTAATCAGCACTTTTGCCCCTACAGATTGATCATAGTCGATGAAATACTCGTATCCGACTTCAACCGACTCAAACAGGATTGTGTTGAGTAAATTGTAGTTTACCTCGTTGTGGGGGATCTCTAAATTTTGTGCTTTTAGCGCTGGTTGGAGGCCCAAAAGAAGCCCCAAGGAAAGCATTAAATATCTCATGGTGTTGTTATTCTGTCTCATAATGCATAAAATAAGCCCCGTCGCTTATGGTAACGGGGCAATAGTTCTATATATTATATGATGTGTAAGGTAGCTTTAAAATTCATCTTTGTACTTTTCATCCATTTTAAAAGACTCCATGAATTTGATGGTATATTCTCCTTTGATATACCGCGGGTCATCCATTAATTGACGGTGAAAAGGAATGGTGGTTTGGATACCTTCGATGACAAATTCATCCAGAGCCCTTTTCATTTTAGTAATGGTTTCCTCTCGGGTACGAGCGGTCACAATCAGTTTGGCTACCATAGAATCGTAAAAAGGCGGAATCTCATAGCCGGCATAGATGTGGGTGTCTACCCGAACGCCATGCCCTCCTGGGACATGTAAATTTGTGATTTTTCCTGGAGAAGGACGGAATCCGTGGAAAGGGTCTTCTGCGTTGATTCGGCATTCGATAGCATGCATTACCGGGGTGTAATTCTTTCCTGAAATGGGTATGCCCGCTGCAACCTTGATTTGTTCGCGAACCAAATCGTATTCGATGACCTGTTCGGTGATGGGGTGTTCCACCTGAATACGGGTATTCATCTCCATAAAGTAGAAATTGCGATCCTTGTCCACTAAAAACTCTACCGTTCCAGCACCTTCATATTTAATACTCTCTGCAGCTTTGACCGCAGCTGCTCCCATTTTTTCCCGCAATTCATCGGTCATGAAAGGCGAAGGGGTCTCTTCACATAGTTTTTGATGACGTCTTTGGATGGAACAGTCCCGTTCAGAGAGATGGCAGGCTTTGCCGTAACTATCTCCAACGATTTGGATTTCGATATGCCGACCATCTTCGATTAATTTCTCCATGTACATTCCGTCATTGTCAAAAGCAGCCTTGGCTTCTGTGCGAGCAGATTCCCATGCATGCAAGAGCTCAGCTTCTTCATAAACGGCACGCATTCCTTTTCCTCCTCCACCAGCAGTCGCTTTGAGTAAGACGGGGAACCCCATTTCTTTTGCCGTTTTCAGGCATTCGTCATAATCCTTTAGCAAGCCTTTGGAACCCGGTATACAAGGAACCCCTGCGGCCATCATTGTTTTCCGAGCAGAAGCTTTGTCTCCCATTTTATCAATCATCTCAGCAGAGGCGCCGATAAACTTGATGTCGTGCTCTTCACAGATTTTTGAGAATTTGGCATTTTCAGAGAGAAAACCATACCCTGGGTGAATGGCATCTGCGTTGGTAATCTCCGCAGCAGAAATGATGTTGGGAATATTCAAATAGGAATCGTGGCTGGAGGCGGGTCCTATACAGACTGCCTCATCGGCAAACCGAACGTGCAGGCTTTGCGCGTCTGCCGTGGAATATACCGCCACCGTCTGTATCCCCATCTCCTTGCAGGTTCGAATGACTCGAAGAGCAATCTCACCACGGTTGGCTATTAAAATCTTTTTAAACATAAAACTGAAATTCTAATTAAACTTGGGTGTCTGAAAAATTTAGGCAGGATCTACCAAAAATAAAGGTTGATCAAATTCTACCGGAGAAGAATCGTCAACCAATACTTTTACAATTTTTCCACTCACTTCGCTTTCAATTTCATTAAAAAGTTTCATGGCTTCAATGACACAAAGGACATCGCCTTCTTTGATGATATCTCCGACCTCACAGAAAACGGGTTTGTCGGGAGAAGGCTTGCGGTAAAAGGTTCCGATAATGGGAGACTTCACCGTCACATACTTGTCTTCTTCAGGAGCAGCTTGCTCTTGAGGGGCTTGGTTTCCAACAGCACCTTGGGGCTGGGAAACTTGTGGTTGCGGCATGGCGGGCATCGGCATTTGTGCCATGGCCTCGGCAGGAACCTGTTGCACCAGGGTGGTTTTTTCTCCATCAGATCCGGTTTTAATGGTGATTTTAAAATCTTCCATTTCCAATTTGACCTCACTGGCTCCGGATTTTGCCACAAACTTGATTAGATTCTGAATTTGTTTTAACTCCATAACTAATTAAATAATTTTGATTTTAAGATTAACAAATGGGCTTAATAGGCCCATTTCAAATAAATTGCTCCCCAAGAAAATCCAGCACCAAAAGCGGTAAAAACAAGATTATCTCCCTTTTTAAATTGCTTTTCAAAATCAGCTAAAACCAGGGGGATGGTTGCCGATGTCGTGTTTCCATATTTACGGATATT
>JAJYSO010000287.1 GCA_021793535.1 Bacteroidota bacterium
AGATATTCATCCGTCCAGTCATCCCCGATGGCAAAAATGAAGTCCGCTTTTTGGTTGATCAGCATCTTATTGGCTGCCTTTCCCTTGTTGACATCGCTACTTTTAATTTCCAGTACTTTATTCTTCTTCTAGGGTTTAACCTCGATCCTCTCCTGGGATCGTTCATTCGTTTTTAATGTTTTGAATTTCTTTTGTCCTCCCCCCATAATAATTTTTGGCGGAGTGTTCTGACAAAGCTATCGTCGTTCAATGTGACCAAATCAATGGTAAAAGGAGCCTTTTTTATTGTGAGTTGCGTTTCTTTTTTTAAACTGACCAAATTCGAGTCCATCGCTACCAAAAACTCGTCTTCTCTAGTGTCTACTTTTAGGGTGAGAACGGTACTACTGGGCACAATCAAAGGCCTTGCATTAAGGTTGTGAGGGGCAATAGGGGTCAACCCCATAGCGTCTGTCTGCGGCGCGATAATGGGCCCTCCGCAACTCATTGAATATCCAGTGGATCCGGTGGCAGTGGTGATGATTAAGCCGTCTGCCCAATAAGCGGTGAGGTATTGATCGTTTAACCAAGTCTCCACGGTGATCATCGAAGTCGAATTTTTTCTATTGATGACAATATCGTTCAGTGCAAAGTTAGAGGAAGAGAGTTTGTGTTTTTCATCGCTGATTTCCAAGGCCAATAAGCTTCTAGTGGAGATCACGTAATCCTTATTTAATATCGCGGTGAGTGATCTTTTGATTTCTTCCTTTTGAATGGTCGATAAAAAACCCAGTCGACCGGTGTTGATCCCGACAATGGGGATGTTAAGGTTTTTGACAAAATTGACAGATTTTAAAATGGTCCCGTCTCCACCGATACTAAAAAAAAGATCGAAGGAGCTGTCTAAGGTTTTGAAAGTAGGGAGATCGGTATACTGAGGTCCAATAATCTTATTGTCTTTCATGATCTTAGAGAATCCTTCTTCCAAAATAAAATTCACTTGGGCTTCTTTTAATAAGCTTAAGAGCTCTTGGATATGAACTTCAGAATTGGCGTGATAGAATTGACCGTAAATGCCTATTTTCATAATCTATATGTTAAGGTACTTTTGGAGATAGGCGGAGCGCTCTTCCAAATTCTGCCGAAAAGAATCTTCCTGATGTTCACTGATAATGGTGTATTCATATCTTCTAAAAGTCTGCAGGATCTCATTGAGATGAACTTGCCCTGTTTTAATTGTTATTTGTACTTTTCCTTCCGAAGCATGACTGATGTAGAATCCGTAAACTTTACTTTGATTTGATTCGATGATTTGTGCGATTTCACTAAAAGATAGATGGGCCACTTCTTTTTCCACCACGATAATATTTCCTTCTTCACTGAAAAACGGTGCTTCGTTTAGTAAAGAGAGAATGTCGTTTAATTCGAAATATCCTAAATAGTCATTTGCTTGATTGAGAATGGGCAAGATATTGGTATGATTAACCGTAAAGGTTTTTAGCGTTTCCAAAAGCGGAACGTCTGGCCGAGTATAAAAGGGAACCAGTGCATATCGATACTCCTGCAATGATTTTTCGGACTCAAAACAGCGCACGTCTGCTTCAGAAACACAACCGATATAGTTTTTACCTTCTCCTATTGGGATATGAGAACAGGTTAACTCGTCAAACAACTCCTGTAAGCCTGCTACTTTTTGCGAGAGCGGTTGGAGTAGAATGTCATTGGTAATGTACTCTGAGATGGGCATAACACTTTCTTTGAATACAAATAAAACAAAAAATAAGCCAAAAAACTCTTTGTGGGCACTATTTTTGTTGCTAAAGCAGTTTGATTATGGTAAAATTAAACGTGAACCTCACTTCATTTTTAAATGGGCTTGACCAATGGGGCGGGAGTGTATCCATGATGTGGGAGGTCTTTCAAAGATGGCAAAAAGAGAACGGGGCCTCGCTGTTGTTTTCGTTACAGGTTGAAGCGGGAGATGATGTTGAAAAATATCGTAAATTTATCGACAAGAAGGGGATTTCAGGACTCATCGCTTCGCAAGTTCAAGACCTTGAACAAGTTGAAGTACTGATTGCTTTACGCCCCAAAGCTATTATTTTACAGGTTGAAGATGATTGGTTGCAAAATCACTCTGGATCCAGGCTGTATAATGAACAGCTGGATAACGTTGCACAAATAGCATTACAGGCAAGGGCTAAGAAGATCACTACCCAAGTTGTGATTGATCCCTCGCCCCATAGGATGGTGGACGTTGGGAGGTTGGGAATACAGTTGGTTTGGTTGAAGGCCACTGCATTAGAAACAGAAGAAGAAGTGGATCGGTATGTGACTTGTGCGCGTATAGCTGTGGATCATGGTATACAAATCGGGATAGGGCCCGGATTTTCCGTTGAGCAATTAAAATGGATTTTAGAGAGCGTTCCTCATCTTGATGCCTTGATGGTTGGACGGCAATTTTTTGCTGAATCCTTTTGTAAAGGTGTCAGTGCGAACCTACAGACTTATATGAAACAAATACGAAATTACTGAAATATGAAATTACACTCAAATATTATAGGGGAGACAGGAACGCCTTTTTTAATTTTACACGGTCTATTTGGGTCTGGGGACAACTGGAAAACGCTAGCCAAGCGCTTTCATCAAGAAAAGGGCTTGCAAGTACACCTTATTGACCAACGGAATCACGGGAGAAGCCCCCATTCACCGATATGGACCTATGAAGCCATGACTGCGGATCTAAAAGAGTATTGTGAGGCCCATGGACTTGCCGAGATTGTTCTGCTGGGGCATTCCATGGGCGGAAAAACCGCCATGAATTTTGCCATACAGTACCCTGAACTTGTAAAAGCACTTGTTGTTGTGGATATAGCCCCGAAAAGCTATCCTCCGCATCACGATCAAATTTTAAAAGGTTTAGACGCTTTGTACGGCGAGGAGCTGACTTCCCGCAAAGAAGCGGATGAAGAACTATCGCAGTATGTGGAGAGCTGGAGTGTCCGTCAGTTTTTACTAAAAAACTTATACTGGAAAGAGAAGGGGAAGTTGGCCTTTCGCATGAACTTTCCGGTTATTAAGAAAAATTATAATCTGGTTACTCAGGCCTTGCCACAAACGGCTAAATTTGATGGTCCAACCTTGTTTATTAAAGGCGAAAAATCAAATTATATTTTGGAGCGTGATCGGGAGGTGTTGCGCGATCATTTTTCGCAAAGTAAGTTGCTGATTATAAAAGATTCTGATCATTGGGTGCATGCGGAGAAACCTGTTGAATTTTTTGAAGGGGTGGTAGCGTTTTTGGAAGAACAAAAGGCAATATAAAAAAATGAGTTATCGCACAGGAAATCAAAAAATAAAATTATCTTTGCGGCGCAGTAGAAAGACTACTCGTACATAATAATTATTGAAATAATATTGGCATGTATTTG
>JAJYSO010000288.1 GCA_021793535.1 Bacteroidota bacterium
TGAAAAATGTAATAAAATGAAAATCAGTTAAGTATAATAATAAATGACACCTATTCAAAAATTACTCGGAAGTCAGGGGTCCTCTGAAGTATACCCCCATCGGTCCTCTGACCAATGGGGGTAAACTTTTGAACCATGACCCCAGGCTTCCGTTTTTAGCCTGCTTTTTAAGCGTGAGTGAGGTGCAACACCTTTGAAACCCGAGTAGATCCGATAAAAGAAGCGATGATGCCCAATAGCATAATCGTTCCAAATACAATGAAGATGTTTTCTATTTGCAGGCTGATCGGATAAGGGAGGTCTTCGGTGATCATGACGAGCCCAAAAGCCTGTTGTAAAAGGACCAGTACAATCCCGATCAACAACCCGATGATTCCGCTGACAAAGGTGAGTAAAGAGCCTTGTAATAGAAAGATGTGGCGTAGGCTTTGGGTTTGAGCTCCGAGATTTGATAAGGTCTGGATGTTGTGCTGCTTATCGAGAATGGCCATGACAATGGCTCCCCCAACATTAAACAAGGCGATGATCAACACCAAAGTAAAGATGAGGTATACCGCTAGGTTTTCGGTGTTTAACATTTTGTAGAGCTCGTCGTTGAGTTCAATTCGGTTTTTAACGCTGACTTGGTTGTCGAAAAGGTTTAAGAGGGCTTCTCGAGCAGCTTTTTCCTTGTGTGGATTAGTCAGTTTTATTTCAAGAGCGGAGACTTGGTCATCTGGTAAACCCAATAAGCTTCTAGCGACCGCCAAAGGAGCGAAGACATACTTGTCGTTTAAGTCTTCGTTGATGTCATAAATGCCCACAACTAGTGTATTGTATCCTTTAAAGGCTTTTGTGGGATCGGTTATAATTCCTTTCCCGGGTTTGGGAACCAGTAACTGAAGGACGTCGTTTCTGCCACTGATACCCAAGGATAATTTTCTAGAAATTTCTCCACCTAGCACGACGCGTTTTTCATCTTGATCAAACCATCTTCCCAATACCAAAGAACGGTTCGTTGAAGTAATGGCATTAAAATTCTGGTCGACGCCTTTTATATAAGCAGGGGTGCTCCTGTTTTCGTAAGTCAACAGGACGTGTTCTTCGATGACTTCTGAAAAGTTGGCTATGTCTTGAATTTCTTTGAGCCCTTTTACATGGAGGGAATCGAGTTGAAGGGTTTTTCCTTTCAGCGGATAAACTTTTAGATCCGGATCGATTTCATTGGTAAACTGAATGCTAAAGTCTTTTAGCCCGGAGAACCCGGATAAGACAATAAAAAGTGCCATCGCTCCAGCAAAAGCTCCCAAACCTGCAATAAATGTGATGATGTTGATCGCATTGTTTTTGCTTTTGGTAAAGAGGTATCGCTTAGCGATGTAAAATGAAAAGTTCACTATTTCTTTTTGCGTTTATCGAGTAGATCAGGATTTTTTATAGGGTCAATCTCGCCTTTAATAGCCTCTTCAATGTTTTGTATATAAGCAATGGAGTCGTCTATAAAGAGCAATAATTCCGGCATTTTTCGCATTTGATGTTTTGTTCGCTGTGCAATTTGATGCTTTAAATTTAAGCGGTGTTTTTGGAGGTCTTCCATAACGGCCTGAGCCTGATCGTTGGGGTAAATGCTTAGGTAGGCCTTGGCGATCGAAAAATCTGAGGTGACCCGAACTTTGGTCACGCTAATGATGATTCCTTTTTGCCCAGCATTTTGTAACTCACGGCGGATGATATCGGTGAGGTCGTGCTGAATGAGAGTGGCAATTTTTTTCTGACGGTTGGTTTCTTGTTCCATAATGACAAAAATACGGTTTTTAAGTAGAAAGTCAATTTCTTTTAGTATTCGCTTGCTTTGCTTTCTTTTCTTTACAGAGGAGGTGGTCTCAGTTCTGTATTTTCTTTATGTTCATTCCCACAATGGCCGTTAAGATCAACAAGATTCCCAGCCATTGGTATGCGTTGACGTATTCATTTAAAAGGAAATAGGCTAAGCTTACTGCTACGGGCAATTCCATGGAAGAAATAATGGCCCCTACCCCCAAGTTTATCTTTGGCATGCCGTAATTGAGTAAAAGCGCCGGTAAAAAAGCCCCAAAAAAACCAAAGAATAGGCCGTAGGTATAGAGAATTTTAGGGTGGAAGGATTGGAGTAAAAAAGGAAAGGTAACCACCGCTACCAGCAGTAGCGCTCCAGTAGCCATCCATTTGCTGCGAGAAATGGCGGGCAGGTTTTTGGCTGTTCGATTGGTGGCGAGAATCGTAATGCTATAGGAAACGGCCGCAATCAGCCCCAAAGTTACGCCTCGCCAGTCCAGCTGTACCGCGTTAAAAAAAACATTGGTCGCTAGCAGTGTTCCCCCGAGTACGAAGATCACCGCGATGATTTTAAGGAGACTTGGCCGGGTCTTGTTCAAAAGAGAGTCGAACAATACTCCGATCCATACGCTTTGCATGAGCAGGACAATAGCAATGGAAACAGAAATAAATTTTACCGAAAAGTAATAGACTAAGGTCGTTACTCCCATAGACATTCCGGCCAGCATCAGATTACGAATATTTTTGGGGGTGGGCTTAATCCTTTTTTGTGCCCGTGTTTTGTGAAAAAAGAGCCGCTCGAAAATAAAGAGCAACGGAACGCCAATCAGGTACTCGGAAAGCGTAATTTCGTATACATTGTAGTTGTAGCGTTCAATCAATTTTACAAAAGTGGTGAGCATCCCGTAGCTGGAAGCGCCGATGGCCACCATAATTCCTCCAATCAGAGCAGTATTCTTCAAGTCTTCGTATTTAATTTAGTAGTTGTGTCAGTTGAGACATGGTTTTTGCGGGATCTTTCTCTTGATACAAAACGTTATAAACCGCATCGATAATCGGAGTGTTTGCCTTGACCTTTCGTTTGTAATTTAACCGGTATGCACTTTTTGTAGCGTAATATCCCTCTGCGATCATGCTCATCTCAAGCTGTGCATTTTTAACCGTGTACCCTTTCCCAATCATCGTTCCAAAGATTCGGTTGCGGCTAAAAGAAGAGTAGCCGGTAACCAGTAAGTCTCCCAAATATGCCGAAGCATTGATGTTTCGGGTGGTGTCGTAAATAGGGGCGATATAGCGCTCCATCTCTCGAATAGCATTACACATGAGGACACTTTGAAAGTTATCTCCGTAATTTAGGGCATGAAAAATCCCTGCAGCAATAGCGTAGATGTTTTTAAGCATGGCTGCATATTCGATCCCCACGGTATCTTGACTGATGCTACACCGTATATAGTTGTTATCAAAATGCTTGGCTAGCCGTCTAGCTGTAGGGGTGTCTTGACAAGCTATGGTAAGATATGACAATCGCTCCAAGGCGCCCTCCTCAGCGTGGCATTTTAAAGAAATGACAACGAAATACGCATAGGTACCTCCATTTTTTTTGTGACGTCGT
>JAJYSO010000289.1 GCA_021793535.1 Bacteroidota bacterium
TGTCTCTACATTATTCGTAGTTAGTCATCAGAACATCCTTTAGATAGCCAGTGGTCAGAAAGTAGTTAAAAAGAAAAAGCTTCACTTATTTGATGTCCTTGAGCGCAACATATTGTGTGAACTTTATAGGGGTTCAGTTCTTACAACTATTGTAGAGGATGGCAAAATAACATCAATAAGTCTACAGATTCGTAAGGCTGACTATATGGCGCCAAAGGGCCTGAGCAGCTAAAAGGACTACATATAAAATTCAACAAATAAAAATAATATAATGAAAAGGATACTATTCTTTGTGGCATTCATATTCATAAATGTCGCATCATTTGGACAAATACTAACGCCTGTAAAATGGTCATATGCCTCAAAACAAATCAATGATAAAGAAACTGTATTGTTACTAAAGGCAACAATAGAAGATAGCTGGCATATCTACTCACAAACCGTTCCTAAAGAAGGTCCGGAACCGACAAGTTTCTCATTTTATCCATCGAAAGCCTATGAATTAAATGGAAAAACAAATGCCCCCAATCCGATTATTGACTATGACCCAACATTCGATATGGAAGTAGGCTACTATGAAAATACAGTCGTATTCCAGCAAAGAGTAAAATTAATTGACCACTCACCTACGGTAAAAGGTACCCTTACTTATATGGTTTGTAACGATGAGCAATGCCTCCCTCCTGAAGAAGTGACATTCAATATCCCTGTAAATTAGCCTATACAGTATGAGATTGATAACGAAAGTAATAACGATTCTCTTTATCACTGGTTTTACAACAATCACGGCTACTGCACAAACAGACAGTCTTGTATCCTATGATGATGTGGAATTTACAGAGATAACGGATGAACAATTTTCTCAGCAGGATAGTGTAAAGCAATCTGCTGATTACAAATCTTCACTAAGTGATACAAATATCATACAAAAGGACGATAGCAAAACAGATAAAAATTCATTATGGGCCATCTTTATTGCCGGTATAATCGGTGGATTTGCAGCATTTTTGATGCCCTGTATTTTCCCTATGCTCCCCTTGACCGTAAGCTTCTTTACCAAAAATGGGCAGACTAAGGGAAAAGCAATAATGCAGGCCATAATATATGGATTGTCCATCATATTCATCTACGTTTTATTGGGTCTTTTGGTAACCCTTATGTTCGGTGCCGATGCGCTCAATAGCCTTTCTACTAACGGGATTTTTAATATAGCTTTCTTCATTCTATTGGTTGTATTTGCCCTTTCCCTTTTTGGAGCGTTTGAACTTTCATTGCCCGCTTCACTTGCCAATAAACTGGATCGAAAAGCCAACCGCGGTGGTTTATTGGGGCTTTTCTTTATGGCTGCGACATTGGCTGTTGTATCTTTTTCCTGTACCGGCCCGATTATCGGAACACTGTTGGTGCAGGCAGCCACTATGGGAGAGCTTTTGGGGCCCGCCGTTGGGATGCTGGGGTTTGCTTTGGCTTTGGCCATACCATTTACTCTTTTTGCAATGTTCCCAGGGCTTTTGAAAAGTTTGCCTTCTTCGGGAGGCTGGTTGAACAATGTAAAGGTTACGCTCGGTTTTTTAGAACTGGCCCTGGCGTTTAAATTTTTAAGCAACGTTGATCTGGCCTATCATTGGAATTGGTTCGACCGGGAGGTTTTTTTGGTATTGTGGATTGTCATCTTTGCATATCTGGGCTTCTATTTATTAGGGAAGCTCCGATTTCCGGGCGACCCGCCGTCAGCCAATATAGGGCTGCCGAGAATGATGTTGTCCATGCTGGCTCTGGCTTTTACGATCTATATGATCCCAGGATTATGGGGTGCGCCGTTGAAATCCATATCGGCGTTTCTACCCCCACAAACAACCCAAGATTTCGATCTCTATACGACTTCGTTTGGCAGAGCGCAAACAAATCTCTCTGAAAACAGTCCGACCCATAAATATTCGGAGATTTTCGAGGCACCATTAAACTTGAACGCTTTCTTTGATTATGAGGAAGGTATGGCATATGCAAAAAAGGTTAATAAACCTGTTATGCTTGATTTCACCGGACATGCTTGCGTCAATTGCCGTAAAATGGAGGCATCAGTCTGGACGGATCAGGAGGTATATAGGTTGTTGAATGAAGAGCTGGTCATCATTCAACTTTATGTGGACGACAAGACAACTTTACCAACCAAAGAGCAATATACATCAACATTCAGTGGAAAAGATGTGCGTACTATAGGCAATAGATGGAGCGATTTTCAAGCAAGTGAATACAACTCCAATTCTCAACCCTACTATGTGCTTTTAAACCCATCCAACGAAGAAATATTAATAAAACCTGTTGGAGCGGATTACAATCCGAAAAGCTATTACAACTTTCTTCAGTCTGCAATAGATCAATACAAGAATAATAATTTATAAAAATAAAAATCATTCATTATGAAAATACAGATTAAAAATTTGGCGGTTCGTTCTGGCCTTTTTGTCATTATGGTCATTTTATTGGTGGCTTGTGGAAATACCAGAAATAAGGAAAATGAAAAGGAACAAAATATTGCAACACAAGAAGTTTCGCAAGTAGAGGCATCCCAGACTCCAGATATTACTTTTCAAGATGAAGCTGGCAAAACTGTATCATTACGCTCGTTAAAAGGCAAGGTTGTTTTTATCAACTTCTGGGCTACGTGGTGCCCACCGTGCATTCGTGAAATGCCATCCATTGATGAGCTAAAAGATTCGTTTAAAGAAAGCGATGATATTGTGTTTCTAATGGTCGATGTAGATAATAAAATGGAGAAATCCTCGGCTTTTATGCAAGAAAACGATTATGATCTGCCTGTATATGTCCCAGCAAGTAATATACCCTCCGATTTTTTAAGAGGAGCTATTCCAACTACGGTAATTATTGATAAGAAGGGAGAGATGGTTGCCCGTATGGAAGGCGGTAGGAATTATAGGGATCCTCAGATTGTTAAAGCGCTTAAAGAATTGGTGGAAGATGACTAAAAGATAAAAATATAAAGTATGATGAACAATAAAGAAAAATCAACGATAAATGAGCTTTGGCAATATATCCGAAAAAACAGTATTACCATACTGATGGTTGTTTTTATCGGAGTAATGTTCGTCAGCCCTGATGCAAAATCATTTATGCTTCGACAGCTAATAACAATAGGACTTTTCAATGCGAGTATAGACAAACAGGCTAATGATACATTTTCTGCCAATGACTTTGATTTTATCGATGAAAAAGGAAGGACTCAGAATACCTCGTCTTTAAGAGGTAAAGTAGTATTTATTAATTTTTGGGCGTCCTGGTGCCCGCCTTGCCGAGCAGAATTTCCCTCAATTGAAAAACTTTACACGCAATTTAAAGAAGATCCCAATATATTCTTTCTATCCATTAA
>JAJYSO010000290.1 GCA_021793535.1 Bacteroidota bacterium
CCGATCTTTTGACGCCGAAGTATGATAAGGATGTGGATATCTATAAAGATTTGGTCCAAGAACTTTTGGATGCCAGAGGATTGATTGAAGAAAACTTGGGAAATCCAGATGAGGCATTAAGTGTGGCAGCATCAGATGATGTTATTTTTAGTGGTGATATGAAGGCTTGGGAAAAATTTGCAAATACTGTACTTTTAAGATTTGCTATCCATCTTTCAGAGACAACAGATTCAGAAGGTCAAGATTTGCGTAATCAAATTATCTCCGAACTAGCTGGAGTTGAGTTTATGGATAGTGATGTTACTATAAATCCAGGATATAGCAATTCTTCTGATACTAAACAAAATCCTTTGTATAATAACTTTGGTCGAGGAACTGCCTCTGGTCAAATTAATACGCAAGGTTATCAGTTAATGACAGGGTCGTTGCATATTATTCAAAACCTACTCGGGGATGCAAGCAAAAATACAAGTGGAGTAGCAGATCCTCGAATAGGAGAAATGTTTATGCCGGTTGAGCTTTATAATGGAGATGATGAGCCTGTTGCCCAGGGTTATGATGGCTTTGAGCAAGGGGATACCAATAATGATTTTAAAGAAGCGAGGGGATTTAGCTCTTCTAATCAGAACCCTTCGAATAGTAATGTCTCTTTGTTAGGAGGAAGTTTCTTTGATTTTCCAGGCGGAGCCGAATTAGATGGCTATTTAATGATGCTTTCAGAAATTGAGTTTTTACAAGCTGAAGCAGCGGTAAGAGGGTATGCGGGCTTTGGCGATGCTCAAGGACATTTTGTAGCTGGAGTCCAAGCTTCTCTTGATTTTTATGGAATTGATTCCGAAGACGCTGATGATTACATCAGCGACATTAACGGTATTGCTCAAGTGGGCTGGACTGGTAATTCAAATGATGATATTGCTGCAATTCAATACCAACGTTGGATAGCATTGACCAATTATAATGGGATTGAAAATTATATTAACTATTTGAGAACAGGTTACCCTGAAACACCAATGGCTACAACGGCAAACCATCCTAATAAACCTTATCGGTTATTGTATCCAGCATCAGAATATTCTTCTAATAGCAGTAATGTACCTGATGTTTCAATTGGACAAATATTTGAAAAAAATGAATTTACTCCGTTCATTTATAAGTAATAGACAAAAGTAGGAGCAGACTTCCCAACCAATAGAAGGAAGGGATATATTTTATTAAAGTCACCTTGAATGTACGTTTGGGGTGACTTTTATTTTGTTTACAAGCTTCTGATTATAGGATGAGAATCTGGGGATAATAAAAATAAATAGCATTAGAGAGACTTTTCGCAGATTACATTAGGAAGGAGTCCTAGATCATTATTGTTAGACTGAAATGCGGCTTTGTGCTCGTTCAAGTTTTTGCAATCAGGAAATAGAGATATGGTTTGATAATGATAATGTTAAAAAAGGACTATGGATTTTTTAAGTTTAACAGTTTTTTATTTATATCTTCCTCCAATGTCTAATAAAAAGGAATAAAAATGAAAAAATTATTGTTTTTGGTTTGTTTTTTAGGGTTGGCGATAACGAGTTTTGGGCAGAAGATGGAGGTGGCTATCGGATACGGCACCCCTTCTCTTTACGGAGTGGCTGAATCAGTCATTGGTGGGTTTGGGACACTCCTTACCGGTTCAAATTATTCTACAACGAGTAATGGTGTGCTCAATGTGCAAGTCACCCGACATGATAGAGAAGGGCGCTGGCGATACGGGTTGGAGTTTAATAGTGAATTTTTCGATACAGCTGGAGAATTAAAATCAACTACCTATTACAGCATAAGTCCAAAAGTGGATCATTTTTGGTCCGGCAATCAGCGCAAACTTAGATTCTATTCAGGAGTAGCTGCAGGGGTGCTAATTCGAAGCTCTGAGACGGATAGCGATTCCGAAAGCGATGCGTTTTTAGCGGTAAATGTTACCCCAATTGCTATACGATACGGTCGGGAATTTGGTGTCTTTTTGGCTCCTAATCTAGGAGTCAATGCATTTTTGCAGCTAGGCCTTTCCTATCAATTCTAATCTTAAAGATTAAAGAATTAATGTACCATTAAAAGTAGCGAGACACGGTAGGGGTTAGGATGACACACCAGAAGTTGACCTTAGGCTACTGCTCTTTGAAAGGGTATGCAAATACAAGTCGCTATAATGATTTCAAATAGCGCACTCCTTTGACGGGATGAGTTAAAAAAAGTAGCTGTCCATTTTGGGCAGCTACTTTATATTGAACTTAATAAATATTAATTACAATAAAGGAATTAATAGTGAGGGTTCTGTTGGGTTTGTTTATTGGCATCTAACTCTTGTCGAGGTAAAGGTAAGGTAAACCGGTAATCCCCAGGTTCTATTTCAGGATGGCTACCACTTCCCATGGCTCGGATCTTTTTGCCAAAACGTTGTAAGTCAAAAAACCTGAAACCTTCTCCCAGGAGTTCTTTACGTCTCTCTTCCAAGATGTCGTCGTAACTGATAGGAGAAGCGTAATTGCTTACATTTCTGTTTGCGGTAATTTCGTTGAGGTATTGAGATGCTTTTGCATCGTCATTTCCTACAAATGCTTCTGCGAGAATCAAAGCAATTTCTGAGCCACGCTCTAGCTTGATATTATCCGATCCAAAGACATTGTCTGGGTATTTACCCATATATCGCAAGCCTTGGTTTTTTCCAGAGCTACTAATTTGGTAGTCAATCATGGCCGGCTGTGCACGAACATCCCCTGCTTCAAAGTTGGCATCGTTGTCTCCATTGGGGTCCAATGCAGTAAACACACGGATATCTGATTGCGTTGTTCCTCTGTAAAAGTTCCCGATGTTAGAGCCTCCATTATTATCTGAGGAACTGTTGGCCAGTTCGAAAATGGATTCTTTTGGTGGGGTTTGGGCAGCCCAGTAGCTGACCACTTCCGAGGCCGCCGTTACCGGATGACGTTGTAATACTTCCTGTAGATCAGCTTCCATTTCTCGTACTTTGTCGTATTCTCTGAAGTAGTTGTAGAAACGAGCTTTTAAGAGAATTGCAGCATCCAAGGTAAAGTTCAAGGAATTGTCTGCATATTTGGAACTAGCGCCGGCCTTTAAGTGCTCAATTGCTGTGTCGATATCATTTAAGATATCTTGTTTGTTTTCATCGACTGTGCCTCTGGGAACACCATCTTTGTCTTCTTCGCTCTTATAGGATTTTACGTAGCTGATTCCTAAGTTCTCCCCTTCGTCAATATACTGCTGTCCCCAGCCTCTGAGCAGGTCGAAATAAATATAGGCGCGAACCCCATAAGCCTGTCCTAATAAATGCTCGATGTCCTCTTCATTTCCTTCGAGTTCCCCCCAATCTGCATTGATG
>JAJYSO010000291.1 GCA_021793535.1 Bacteroidota bacterium
TCTAAATAAAATTGACTACTTTTGCCTAACCATTTTAATATTTCAATACTAAATACAATTTTATGGACGCAGCATTAGCAAAAACCGACACAGAAGTGAATGTGTGGGGCGGTGGGCAGAGACCTATGGGAGCTAAATATGGGAAAATGATGATGTGGTATTTCTTAGCCTCGGATTCACTGACCTTTGCTTCTTTCATTTTAGGGTATGGTCTAACCCGTTATAAGTTTTTAGATATTTGGCCCATAGCCGATGATGTGTTTAACGAAGTTCCTTTTATGCCGGGTGTAGAGGCTCCGCTGATTTACACGGCCTTTATGACTTTCTTATTGATCTTCTCCTCGGTAACTATGGTATTGGCAGTGCATTACGGACACGAGATGAACCGAAAAAAAGTGACGCTTTTTATGGCGTTAACCATCCTTGGTGGGCTGACTTTCATCGGTTCCCAAGCCTTTGAGTGGGCAGGGTTCATCAAAGGCGAGCACGGCGCTATCGAAACCACCGGAGGACGTATCGTCCATGTTTACAATACGGATGGACATCAAGTGTCACTTCGGGATATTGCGGTATACCAAAGCAGTCCTCGTGAAAAATTGGAACGAAGTAAAGGACTCTGGTTTAAAAACGAGGGGTATCTTCCCTCTGTAACCTTAAACGAAGTGGTTACTGGATTTAAAGCCAACGACAACCTCTTGATTCGCCTTCCGAACCGGGACGCAAAAGGGAACAAGAAAATGCTTTCTCGCGAAGAATCTTTAAAGTTCCTGGATACAGAAGCCGCAGGAGTTGTAGAAGGTGCCAATTTAACGCACAACGAATACGGGCACCCGCTCTTTGCTGACTTCTTTTTCTTTATTACCGGATTCCATGGGTTCCACGTTTCGGTGGGGATTACTTTACTGATCATTATTTTCTGTAATGTTCTCATTGGAACATATGAAAGACGTGGGGCCTATACAATGGTAGAAAAAGTGGGATTATATTGGCACTTTGTCGACTTGGTTTGGGTTTTTGTGTTCACCTTTTTCTATCTCGTTTAATTCATAATTATCACTAAAAATGGCAGAAACAATAGCTTCTCAACGAAAAAGTCAAAATCAGGTTAAACGAATTTGGATGGTCTTTTGGATTTTGGCCATCGTGACCTCTGTGGAAGTTCTTTTGGGAATTATACGCCCAGTAGTATTAGAAGACCATCACTTGTGGCACATGTCCCTGCTCAACTGGATCTTTATCGGATTGACCGTCGTTAAAGCCTACTATATCACTTGGACATTCATGCACATGGAGCAAGAAAATGCTAACCTCAGACGCTCTGTGGTTTGGACTGCGGTTTTTTACATCATATACATGATCTTCATCCTATTAGCCGAAGGGGATTACCTCTATGACATGGTACACAATGGTTATGTGCTTTGGGATTTCTAATCGCTGTAAAGCTGAATTTTAAATATTTTGTAAAGGGCCGTCTTTTGAACGGCCTTTTCCTATTTTTGTGACATACCTTGGGGATTCATGAAAAAAACACTTATTCTTTTCGTTTTATTGGCATTGCCCATTAGCATCTACATCATTTTTGCCACGGCAGTGCATCATTTTTCCTACCTACCCACCTTAACATCCAGCGTAGGGAACATAAAGGATTTTACGGGTGCGGATTCCTTACAGTTTGAAGACAAAGTCACCCTGTTGTGTTTTTTTGGAGGAGAGGTTAAAAATTGGCGTGGACAAGCCTATAACCTCCACGAGAGAGTGTACAAAAAAAATTATATCTACAAAGATTTTCAAATCATCACCATTGCCCAAAACGGGCAAGAACAACAAGCCAAAGAATTGTTGGAAGATCTGGGAGATTTTACAGATATCAATATGTTGAAATGGCATTTTATATACGGCAGCCCCAGTCAAATACACGATCTTTTTGACAGCCTAAAGACAGGTCTTCACCTCAATGCACACAATGCCAGCCCAGATGTCTTTATCATTGACAAAGAGCGAAACCTAAGGGGGCGCAAGGATGAAAAAGAAGGTGTTATGTATGGATACCCCACCCACTCTATCGCTGCAATCAACAATACCCTAGTTGAAGATGTCAGCATCCTCCTGGCAGAATATCGGCTCAAGGCACATCAAAAAGAAAATAATATCACCAAAAAGAAAGTAGGACAATGAAAGGAAAAAAAGGATACATCATCGGCGTTTCTATCATCATTTTAGTTTTTGGGCTTTGGGTTATAAAAAATTTTAAATACCGTTACCAAAACGACATGCTCTTGCAGCCCGATAAAGTGTCTGGACTCAAAACGGCACCGGATGCCCATAAGAACAAAACAAAAGACACACAAGTGGGCTACATTATGATCAACGATCAGAAATTAAAGGCCCCTAATTTTAAATTTATCGACCAGCATAAAGACAGCATTTCTCAAAAAGATTATGAAGGAAAAGTCTATGTAGTCGAGTTTTTTTACACGACCTGCCCGACAATCTGCCCTATTATGAACGAAAATCTGGGAGAAATCGCCGATACGTTTAAGGATAATAAAAAGTTTGGAATCGCCTCTTTCAGCATTGATCCCCAACACGACACCCCGGAAGTTCTAGAGGCTTATGCCAAAAACCACGGCATCGTACATCCGAATTGGCATCTGATGACGGGGGATCAAGAAGAATTATACCGGCTGGCTCAAAACGATTACAAATTAACCGCACAGGAAGATCCGAATGAGCCCGGAGGGATTCTGCACGATGGGATGTTTGCCCTTATCGACAAAGACGGATACTTCCGTTCACGCACAGATGAGCACGGAAACCCCATTCTCTATTACCGGGGATTTGTCAAACGCGACGCCCGCCCGGAAGTGGGGCAAGAAGAACCGCAAATCAACGAACTGATCGAAGACATCAAAGCCCTGTTGCACGAATAATCTTGCCGCGTTTGGCGAAGATTACAGATTGTTGTACTTTTGAATAGAAATCGACTTTAATAAATCCGTTATGAAATTCAGCTCCCTTAGAAATAGCGTATGCATCGGCCTTGCTTTTTTACTTCCTTACATCACTTCTGCACAATGTGCGATGTGCCGGGCGGCTCTGCAGACGGGGGATCAGGTAAATACCGCTGAAGGCATCAACCATGGCATAACCTATCTTATGATGTTCCCGTACATCATCGCAGGTGTAATCGCCTATGCGATTTATAAAATCTACAAAAAAGAAGGTGACCCTACCGATTCCTCTATTTCTTGACTTTGACACAGGGACACCCAAAACAAAATATGGGATTAAATCGGCTCCTTGATCAACTCGGCAATCGATTTTTGTTTTTCTGTTATTAATAAGGTTCGTGTCATAGTCTCACCGCTTA
>JAJYSO010000292.1 GCA_021793535.1 Bacteroidota bacterium
ATGGCAACTCTCGAAACGGAGTTTGCCACGCCCTTTATATTTCCGGAGCATGAAACATTGGCGGATTCCGAACAAATGTTTCGAATTTTGGTCAAAACGGCCCGTGAAGCCCAAGTTAATCTCTTTCGTGCCTCCCAGTATTATCGACCGGATCATCAGCTAGAAATGAAAAAATATTTGTTACTGACCGGTGAAACCAAATTTTTTGAACACGTCCGCCTTGCGAATGGTCGGGCTCTACGAGCGGGAGAAACCGAGGGAAGCCGTTTTTTTCTTTCCACTGTCCAGACAAACGATAAATACCAAGTGGGGCGGATTCAGTTTTTTGATCCGCAACAGCTCATTACGGTCCTGCCATTGGAAGCCTCCTATGACTACCTTCCGGTTCATGGGCGCTACTTTGTGGAAGCAAAAGATGATAAGCGTCTCCAATTCTTTTTGGAAAAATTGAGTGAAAGACTCAACAGGCATTTGAAAAGTGAGGATGCAAAGGAGAAGGTCTCTTATACTGCGGCCGATTTACAACCTCCTGAGGTGTTTGTGGAACCGCAAGAGGAACAAGAAGGATTCTTTTTCTTCTACTTAAAAGATTTGACCCTCTATAAATACATGCAGTATATTTTGTTCGCCGCGGCATTTTTGTTACTGATTTACTATATCTTTAACGCCGCGAAACAAATAGGAATTTTGAAAATGCACGGGGTATCTAACCTGCGACTTTGGTGGATGGTCGTGGGGCGTTTGATGACGTGGGCTGTTGGAATGACTGCCTTGGGGGCGTTTTTATTTATTCTGTTTACAAGGGGATTATATGGAGTAGAAAAATTTCTGTATGAAGCCATTGTTCAATTGGGACAAGCCTATTTCATCTTGCTGGTGCTCTCTCTGTTTTGCTATGTGTATATCTCCACAATCAAGGTCAGCCAAATCCTTAAAAATAGAAAGGATACTCAGGGCATCTTTGTGATGAATATGGTCGTAAAAGTGGTTTGTGCGACCATCCTTGTCCTTCTGGGCTTGGAAGTGTGGAAACTCTATACGGATATACAGAACAAACAGGACCAGATAAATGCGTGGGAGGAACAATTGGACAATTGGGGAAGTCGTATGAAAGATTATGGATATATCGAAGTTTATCAGGGGCATTCCACTGCCTATACCAACAAAGAGCTTGATGCGGAATTTTCTCGTGAGGACAGTGCGCTGTACAAATTGTATTTCTTTTTGAACTCTCTAGGCGCTTTATACATTGATTCCAGGGAGTATGAAGAAAGGGAAATACTGGCAAATCCATACTTTAACGGTATTCGCTCGCTCGTCGTAAATCCCAATTACCTAAAATCCTTCCCCATATATGATCATGAAGGAAACATAGTCAAGATATCTGAGGACACAAAGGATTGGGTATTACTTGTTCCGGAGCAATATCGAGGTCGGGAAGAGGAAATTCGGGATTATTTTGAAAGGGATAAAGAGATACGAGACTTTTTTCTGGTAACTGATGAAGGACAAAAAATGAAGATCATCTGGACAGCTAGGGGTCAATATATTTTTAGTTTCAATCCTGAAGTGTTCCCTTTGGAAGGAAACAAGATCCTTGATCCGATCATCCACGTCAAGACCGAAAAAAATCATTTGTTTGTATACAGAGGGGGAATAAAGGGAAGCGGACTGACTGATCCATTGAAAATGAAACTGATGGATCAGGATCCCAAGCTTACCTATAAGAGAATAAAGCCGGAGCTGGAGCGGCTGCGATTGGATGATCGAGTGAAAGTAGTCACCTATCGCGAATATATTAACCAGGAATTTAAAAAATTACAGGGTTTGATTCGTACCAGCGTGCTCCAAATGTTAGGTTTAATGGCAGTCTTTGTTTTTCTCATCGTTCAAAACTTAATCATTTTCTTCCATAAGCATCAAAAGCGGTTTGTGATAAGGCGCTTGTTCGGTATCGGTTTTTTCAAAACCTACCGGGCGGTTTTTGGTTGGTTGATCGCCACGACGTTCGCGTTTGCCATTCTTAGCCTGATGCTGAATCGGATACAAGAAAGATTTGCTCCGCTAACCATGGGAAGAACAGACCATTACTTGCAGATGATTATCCTCTGTTTGGCTGTAATTGAGGTCCTTGCTACCGTCATTGCTCTAATATTTATTGAGCGTCGGAACAAGATCCACGTTATTAAGGGAGGAGAGTAAAAGGGTGGAACCTATTTGCGAGCTTATAAACGTTACGAAACAATATGGTGATCATGTTGTCCTTGATCAGATAAGTTTGACAGTCAATAAAGGAGAAATGGTAGCCATCACCGGACCCAGCGGGTCAGGCAAAACCACTCTCCTCAATATTATCGGCATGTTGGAAAACCAGGATGAGGGTACAGTCAAATTATTTGGAGAGGAACGTCCGCGCATTCATTCTAGAAAAGCTCAATGGATTTTACGCAACCGCCTTTCTTATTTGTTTCAGAACTTCGCCCTGATAGAAAATGCTACCGTTGATGAAAATTTAGACATCCCATTAACTTACTCCAAAAAAACCCGCAAGGAAAAGCAAGAATTAAAAAAGGCGGCGCTTCAAAAAGTTGGTTTGGATATTTCTTTGAAACAGAAAGTACATGAGCTTTCAGGTGGGGAGCAGCAGCGGGTGGCTATAGCAAGAATCCTGTTAAAGCCATGTGAACTGATTTTGGCAGATGAACCGACAGGCTCCCTGGATGACGATAATCGAAATGAAATCATGGAAATCTTAAAGAGCCTAAATAAGGAGGGGAAGACCTTTATTATCGTTACACACGACCCATATATTTCAGGAGCATGTCATCGAACGATTCGCTTATCCTAACCTCAACTCTATTGTGCTGATGTTTTTATCCCTTTTATCCGAGGTCCCAAAAGATATCGAAAAAATTCGGCCCCATCATGGGGCCGTTGTTTCACTCTTTAAATGCAGCCTTCGGCAATGGATTCCTTCCTTCATACTTGTCAATATCGTAAAGGAGACCGTCGGTTCTCAGTTTATAACCAACGGCATATCTTTATCGATTAACTTCTCCAGTTGCGGAGGTTGAAACTCTTTCTTGTTCTGCCTGTGATCAAGCAAAACGTCTTGATGTTGAAGAAGGATGGTTCAATAAGGTTCTGTTTCCATGCGCTTTCTTTCTACATTGTATAATATCAATATCCAATGTTCTTTTGCTTTATTTCCACAGAAGCGAGGTCCACTTTTTTATCCACGATGGACGGGCGGAAATTCCGAGGAAGTCGAAAAAAATATCTTTTTTCGGGGATGCAGCATAAGACACGGCATGAAGCGTGTGATAGGTTTTGTGGTCAAATAGCTCCGCCATGGACATTAAAGATG
>JAJYSO010000293.1 GCA_021793535.1 Bacteroidota bacterium
TTCTTATGAAATTTGAATTTACTGTACATCCTAATTTCAACTTTGTAGAAAGTTTTGCAAAACACTTTAGTTTACCGGTAAAGAATAATAGCGTAAACTTTCCAAGTCACAAGGGAGAAGGATTTATCCGAGGAGTTGAACTCTATCCATATTTGAAGTTTGTCATTCACCATTATCTTTTAAAGGAAGATTTTTTCCTTACACGCCTACCCGCTGATCAAGAGAATGAGATGCTCTCTCTTGTCTTTTACAATCAGGAGATCCCCATATCTACGTATAAAAACAAAGATGAAATCATCCGCTTTTTAAAACAGCACGAGGCCACCATACAAATTGCCTCCTCCGGATTATCCACGCACGCTTTTTTTCCAAAAGACACGGAAATTCATTATGTGGTTATCGGCATTCAGAGAAAAAACCTGAAATCCCTGCTCAAAATCCCCAACGCTACTAACGATTTGTTGGATCACATCACACAAGGAGATGCACCATTCTATTATTGTGAAGAATTAACAGACAACATCGCTTTCGAACTGAACAACCTCATGCTTGTCGATACGGATGAAAAACTTAGTTCCCTGGCTTATCAGGTCATCATCCAAAAAATTTTGTATCTGTTATTCCAAAAGTTACTGCGCCGGACCGGCGAATTGCGCTACCCCATCAATAAAGAGGACGCCCAAAAAATAACGGAGATCCGAACGATGATACTTCAAGATATGAGCTCCCCTCCTCAACTAGAAAACCTCGCCATACAAGCGGGGATGAGCCAAACGAAAATGAAGAAGTTATTTAAACAAGTCTACGGAGACAGCATTTATCAATACTACCAAACCCTAAGAATGCAGAAAGCCGCTCTGCTCTTAAAACAAAAAGATTTTAGCGTTACTGAGGTCGGTTATCAATTAGGGTTCTCCAATATGAGCCACTTTTCTCGCTTATTCAAGCGCTATCATGGATCGACACCCAAAGCATATACAAAAGTCGGATAGGACTATTTTTATGCTTTATACTGCCATAATGTGCTGAAACACTCACATAATTTTGTACAATAATCATAAAACATAAAATTATGTATTCAATTTTTGAACCCTTTGACCATAACGGATTATCCTTAAAAAATCGAATCGTTATGGCACCGATGACGCGTTCGAGAGCCATCGACAACATCCCCAATGATTTAATGGCACAATATTACGCGCAGCGCAAGGATGTGGGGTTAATTATTACCGAAGGTACGGCACCTTCTCCTGAGTCTTTAGGGTATCCTCGGATACCCGGTATATTTTCAAAGCAGCAGATTGCCGGTTGGCAAAAAATCACCTCCAAAGTACATCAAAATAAAAGTAAAATATTTTTACAATTGATGCACACCGGGCGTATAGGCCATCAGGACAATTTACCGCCAAATGAAAAATTGGTCGGTCCATCTGATATCCCAGCAGCCGGTACTATTTTTACAGACACCAAAGGTTTTCAGGCCCATAGCAAGCCCAGAGCCCTAACGGAACGAGAAATTAACGCCCTCGTCTCCAATTTTGTACAAGCCGCCAAAAATGCCATTACCGCTGGTTTTGACGGTGTAGAAATTCACGGGGCCAATGGTTATCTGATCGAGCAATTCCTCCATCCACATATTAACAATAGAAGTGATGCTTATGGAGGAAGTATAGAAAGAAGAGCTAAACTGGGCATTGAAATAGCCAAAAGCATCGCAGCAGAAATCGGTCCAGAACGCACGGGAATTCGGCTTTCCCCCTTTTCAAATTTGGGGGATTTACCCAATTATGATAAAGAAGAAACCCATGCCACGTATGTCTATTTGGCTCAGGAATTCAATAAAATCGGCCTAGCTTATATTCATATCAGCCTAAATCCGAATATTCCTAAAAAAACGCTGCAACACCTTAGGAATACATACAATGGCTCTATTATTTACTGTAATGGTTTCGATAAGGACTCGGCTCAAAAAGCTATCGACTCCAAAGCAACCGACCTCGTAGCCTTCGGAAGAAACTTCCTCTCCAATCCTGACTTTGTCAACCGACTTAAGGAAGATAATACGCTAAATGAGGTGGATTACAGCCATCTATATACACCAGGGAGTAAAGGATATGTTGACTATCCCGTATTCCGATTAGAATCTAAAAAAACACAATCTGCATAAAATTTAACAACAAAATAGTGCCATTAATAGTATTAACTTTCTCTTTTGAATTTCTGGTTATATGAAGCTAATCATTATGGCCTTACGGAAATCTGATTTCTTTCCTCGGAATAAAAAACCCTTTTATACAATTAAGGTTTCGAATACAAATTTGAATATGTGTTTTTAATTGAATTCCTGCACCCTCATATGCCGGCCCTCCCTCTGTAAAAATTCCTCTTACAGTATCAAAAGATCTGAAATCACTATACCCTCGATTGGATTTATCATCTTCTGTTTTTTCTTTTATTTTTTGGTGTAGGTATTCAATTACTGCACAATCTAATTCTCTTAGAATTAAATCGTGATGTTTATCTTTAGGCAAATCTTTGTTTATTGGCAGCTCTTTTCCCGCCTCCAAAAAGTCAGATTTCATTAATTGATAATAAGTAGAAAGTATATCAATAAATTTTGAGTCTGTAAAATCTAAACAATAATCTAATGAATAGATAACCCCAACAGCCGATGGTTCGTTTATTCTCCCCCTTTTCTTTTTATCCTTAGCCCATTTTAATGCCCGATTGTAGTTGTTTTCCCATATATAAAATCCGTTCCCCAACCAATCGAATTTTTCAGTACTCCTCTTAATCTTATCAGGGTTCTGGACTAATTCATCTCTTGTGGCCACATCACAACCATGAAAACCAATGTATAGATTCGGTCTTGTACTATACATGTACGTAGTTTATTTATTAATAACAACCCTTTCTAGGTTATGAAAAGATTTCGTAAAATTCTCCTTCTTCGTTAGTATTTTAGCGTTCTTTAGAGACAGTACTATTTCTTCCCTGCCTCTTTTCTCAGTTTTTAATTTCTTAGCTAAAATTTTCAATAATTCAATCTGTCTTTTTTCCATTTTCAAAAATTTTGAACCTACCGGTTTACAAAGTTACGATGATTATTTATTTTAAGACAACTTTACTTCCATTTATAACTCATACTCAGGCCTATAAAAAACTATCTACATTTAATTAATTGCAAGTACCGACAGTCTATACCAGTGTAAAGTAATAATTTTCAGCTAAAATAAGCTTAATTATATTCTATATTACTTGACATCAATATCTATACCTTTAGGAGAAAAAAATTGAAGAATTAAACAGTAATTATCACATTGATCATGGTTTCTTTTACACTTGGAGAGCGT
>JAJYSO010000294.1 GCA_021793535.1 Bacteroidota bacterium
AGTTCAGAAGAAAATTCTTCCAGTCCTCTTCGGTTTACCTGATCGGTAATGTAATCATCTAAATCGTTTATCTTGAATAAACTTTTGTATACTGCTTCTCTAGCTTCGTTCTCTTTTTTGATATAAATAATCTGGCTGTCGTCAAAGTGTTCCGAGGGTTTAATTACCCCTCGGTTATACAGCGCATTGAATAAGGTGGTCGAAACTTTTACAATCTGAACGCCCTTTACGTTCATGATGCTGTCATTAAAAGTCTCTTCCAGTTGTGTTTTTAGCTTCTCTTCCGCAAATTCAACCACTCTTTCACTGTAATCGAAATAAGGAGAATGTTCTTTTCTTATTTTTTCCTTTTCCGATTTTATCTCTTTATCTGTTTTTTTGATGGCAAAATCAAAAGGGGCATATAAAGTCTCGTATTGCCAAGGCTTTCCTTTTGTCACTTCGTATTTAAACTGACTCCCCTCTGGAAAAAGATAAACGATCAGCCAGACGGTAATCACAAATAAGAAGGCTTTGTATATAAAAGCCTGGTTTTTGTATATGAAGTCAACAAATTTATTCATACCCGTGAATTAGCATTCAAAAATACTAAAAAAAACAAAGGTTATTTACCTCTTTCCGGTATTCCTTATTTAATTGATTAAATTTGCGTAGCTTAAAAAATAAATAGAGAAAATGAACAGAGAAGTCGCAATCGTAAGTGCCGCTAGAACACCAATAGGCAGTTTTATGGGAAGCCTTTCAACAGTACCCGCCACTCGTTTGGGAAGTATAGCCATTGCTGGAGCCTTGGCAAAAATAAAATTAGACCCTACCCGCGTACAAGAGGTTTTCATGGGAAACGTTATCCAGGCAGGAGAAGGGCAAGCCCCCGCTCGACAAGCTGCCATAGCTGCAGGAATCGCTAATACAACCCCTTGCACAACGATCAATAAAGTATGTGCAAGCGGAATGAAAGCCATTTCCTTAGCTGCACAATCTATTGCCTTAGGAGACAATGAGATTGTAGTCGCCGGAGGAATGGAAAACATGAGCTTGATTCCTCATTATGTCTACTCAAGAGCAGGAAAGAAATTCGGAGACCTAAACCTCATCGACGGAATGCTGAAAGACGGCTTAGTGGATGCATATGACCACAATCATATGGGAATTTGCAGCGATTTATGTGCTGCCGAATACGAATTCTCCAGAGAAGATGTGGATCAATTTGCAATCCAATCGTATACGCGCTCAGAAAACGCATGGAAATCAGGAAAATTCAAGGAAGAAGTCGTTCCAGTAGAAGTTCCGCAGCGCAAAGGCAACCCTATTATCGTTCAAGAAGACGAAGAGTACAAGAATATAAAACTAGACAAGGTTCCCAAATTACGCCCTGCTTTTAGCAAAGATGGAACAACCACAGCCGCCAACGCTTCAACAATCAACGATGGCGCAGCAGCATTGGTGTTGATGAGTAAGGAAAAAGCCGAAGAGCTCGGTATTCAACCGCTTGCGTTTATCAAAAGTTATGCAGATGCAGCACAAGAACCTAAATGGTTTACCACTACCCCAGCCAAGGCAATAGAAAAGGCCTTACAAAAAGCTGGATTAAACAAAGAGGAAGTAGATTATTTTGAATTGAATGAAGCTTTTTCAGTAGTCGGGTTGGCAAATATCAAACTTTTGGGCATAGATGACACCAAGGTTAACGTCAATGGTGGAGCAGTGTCTTTAGGACATCCCCTAGGCTGCTCAGGAGCTCGTATCGTGGTCACCCTTTTAAATGTTCTTAAACAAAACAAAGCCAAAATTGGAGCAGCAGGAATTTGTAATGGTGGCGGAGGCGCTTCTGCAATGATCATTGAAAGCGACCAATAAACCCCTATCGAAATCATGTCTTTTGGACTTTGCAACTTAAATAGTGTTCCGGTTCGACGTGAGCACGATGACCGAAGTGAAATGGTTACTCAACTTCTTTTTGGGGACCATATTTCGATTATTGATTCTTGGAATCAATGGCGCAAAATAAAGATTACACAAGATGGATATGAAGGGTGGATCGACCAAAAACAGTTTCACCCTCTATCCCACGTGGAATCCCAAGCGTATCTGGATAAACCCAATGCATTTTTAAGCGATCTTGTAGGGTATCTCATCGATCAAAATCAAGCACTTATCGCCATTAGCACTGGAGCTAACCTAAAAGCTGTCCCCTATTTGAATCTCGAATACGATGATCAAATACAATTCTTATCTCAAAAATTAGAAGGCGCTCAACTCGTCGAAATCGCCTTAAACTACCTAAACACTCCTTATTTATGGGGCGGTAAAACCCCATTTGGAATCGATTGTAGCGGCCTTACACAAATCGTTTATAGGATTGGAGGCTATCCCTTGAGTAGAGATGCTTCTCAACAAGCCTTACAAGGGGAGGTACTCAGCTTTCTAGAAGAATCTCAACCCGGAGACTTAGCCTTCTTTGATAATCAAGAAGGAGAAATTATTCATGTAGGAATATTGATGGGTGACCATCACATTTTACATGCCCACGGGAAAGTGCGCATTGATCTTATTGACCACACTGGTATTTTTAATCAAGAAACCAAGCGGTATTCACATCAGCTCAGACTCATCAAAAGGGTACTCGATTAATGTACGTTGTTAGCTGATCTTTCCGCTAACTCGTCACATTATTTAAGATGAAAAAGGGATAAGTTTTTCGGTAGTGTAGACGAAATGGCTCCTGCTGTACTGCTGTACCCCTGAACCTCTGTTTAAAAGCTTAAAGCTCCAGTGTAGAACATAAACAACAACTACGGCATGCGCTCCTTGTGAATTACCCTCTTTTATAGACAAATAGCTTCAGATTTTGCAGACCTGTACCTTTTAAAAGAAATCTTATTTGGGTCTTGGCCCGTGTAATCGACCGTCTTCGCTGATAGTATTTTTAACCCTTCGCTCAAGAATGTCTATTTAGCATTCATCCCCATCCAATTGGTGCCCATCATTGCATGTCCATGCGCCGAGGGAAAGATCTAAGGCCTGATTTAGCCATCCACACAGATGACACATTTTTGAGCTGGGATAAAATTGATTGATGTTTAGCACTTGCTTATCCTTCCAATCCGCCTTATATTCCAACAGCCCTGCACCTATACCTCAACTTGCATCGTTAATATGTTTTGACAATTTTCTATTCCTCAACCCCCCTTTAACAGGAAGGTCTCCCCAAGTAATGATAGCATATGGGGAAACAAGTTGATAAGATACTTTGTGTAGTCCATCCTCACATAGGGCTAGTCCCCTACCTGCCCATAAACTAAAAAATTTGTGGGTTTTTACCCTCCATCGAGGGTGTAA
>JAJYSO010000006.1 GCA_021793535.1 Bacteroidota bacterium
TATTTTATTAGGTAAGGACGAATCAGATTATTTAATTAGCCCAGCAGTCGCTAAAATTCGTTGGTTACTTAAAGATGCCAATAACAACGATAAGGATTATGAGATTTTTGGCTGCCCGATGATCTTGGCAGTTGATAAAGTTTATGCCAAGATTCGTAATTTAAAATATCGCTATATCAAGGATGGAACACTTTTCCCCGAGGAAGTGACCCAGTATGAACCTTATTCTATTCGAGAGGCTTTAAACAATTGTATCGCCCATCAAGATTATACAAAGCACGGGAGAATAAATGTAGTGGAGAAAGAAGATGAACTCATTTTTACCAATTTAGGAGCATTTATTCCCGGAAGTGTCGAAAGAGCTGTTGAAGAAGATGCGCCACCGGAACAATATAGAAACCCTTTTTTGGCAATGGCCATGTTCAATTTAAAAATGGTGGATACTGCCGGAGGAGGAATTAGAAAGATGTTTAATTATCAACGAGAACGTTATTTTCCAATGCCGGATTATGATTTATCGAATAGCAGAGTTAAAGTTACTCTTTCAGGTAAAATTATTGATATGGATTATGCTCGCCTTCTGGCCAGCAACAAGACTTTGAGTTTAAGAGAAATTATCTTATTGGATAAAGTCCAGAAAGGCAAAGAAATCACTTCGGTAGAAGCCACTGGTTTGAAAAAGAAAGGACTTATTGAAGGAAGAAAGCCAAACTATTATATCAGCCTGAAAGTGGCTCAGAGCACCGGACAAAAAGCGGTTTACACAAAGACCAAAGGTTTTGATAAGGAATATTATTTGGACTTAATTCTGAAAGCCATCAAACAACATAAAAGCCTAACCCGGAAAGATGTAGATGAATTATTATGGGAGAAATTGCCTAACTGGATGAGTGAGAATCAGAAGAGGAACAAAGTTGGAAATTTGTTATCGGAGTTAAGAATGGATAATAAAATTGAAAATATAGGAACCACCCGTAAATCGAATTGGATTCTTAAATAAGGAGGATAATAGTACTCTTAAATAATTAATTGGATAACTATTTAAGTGTTCATTTAAGAGTACTTTTAAGAGTATATGTGTGTATCTATCTGATTTTGATGATATTAAGTAGGAGATTGTTTTTCTAATTAAATAATATTTACTTATAAAAATGAATACTTGCGAAAGAAGAATTGATAATTAAACATTAATAATTGATAAACGTGAAAAGCACCAACTTCCAAGAAGACTACAGTTCCCAAATTCCCGCTTTGCGGATGTTGATTAATTTGGGCTATCAATATTTATCACAAAAAGAAGTGATGGAGTTGCGGTATAATAGAATTTCAAATGTGTTGTTAGAGCCCATTTAAAAAAAAAGTTGGCAAAGTGTGTCGTCCTGAAAAAACGTTACCTTTTTAGTGTAAAGCTATTCCAGGACAAGACACGGTAAGAAGGTAAGATGTTTTTGTGTTTTGAGTAATGTAGAACACAAAATAAAAAAAGGAAAAGAAAACCATCAAGATCTTCTTTTCCTTTTAATTTAAATCATCATTGAAATAGCTTAAAAAAGCACTGAGATTTATAGCATTTCAAATAATATCATTCGACTGAAATCAGCTAATTTATTGTATATTTAGTGTAACTAATTGATAATCAACTGATATAGTGGAGTCGGAGGGACTCGAACCCTCGTCCAAACAAGCAACTCAACAGCTTTCTACACGTTTAGTTTTCACTTGTTTTTCGTCTTAAGGCCGGTAGAAAACGACCCACCCAAAGCTTATCCTCGATTAACGTTTCATTCAGGTATCAAGGCCCTACCAGAACTATATTTACTTTTACGGTGCCCCTGACTCAGATGCCGTAAATCAAGGCTTCTGAGGGACATCTTGGTCTCCAACCTTGTTGGAGATTAAGCTAATCGTACTAAGCTTCCGATTAAGCAGCCAAGGCGTAGTTATTTTCGCCGTTTAAAAAAGATGAAATAAGAGTTTAACGAGATATATTCCATCGCTCGACGTGCTTACTATTCAGTTCGACCTGCTGTCAAAACCAAGTCGACCCCTAAGTAATTTTTCAATGAACAAAACCCGCTCAGATCATATGGGTAAACGGGTTGGTAAAGATACAATAAAATATTACATTTGTAACCCTTCCTTAAAAATAACCTAAAAACACAGATATATATGAAGATAGGCCTAATCAAAGAACGTAAGACACCCCCTGATAGAAGAGTTGTTTTTTCCCCTGAAGAGTTAGAAAATATAAAGAAATTGTACCCTGAGCTTGATGTGGTGGTGGAGCCATCAGATATTCGTATTTTTCCCGACTCCGCATATCGAAAAAAAGGATTTATAGTGTCTTCTGATTTAGCGGATTGCGATGTCTTATTAGGGGTTAAAGAAGTTCCTATTGAGGCCTTAATTCCAAATAAAAAATATTTTTTCTTCTCACATACTCTTAAAGAACAACCGTATAATAGGAATTTATTGGCGGCAATCCTCGCAAAAAATATTACCCTTTACGATCATGAGACCATTGTCGATGAACAAGGGATGCGGTTGATTGGTTTCGGTCGATATGCTGGTATTGTGGGAACCTTTAACGGGTTTAGAGCGCTCGGTATTCGGGATGAGTTGTACACCTTAGACAAGGTTGAGCATCTGGCAGATTACGATGCCGTTAAAAAGGAGTTACAAAAAGTGAAACTTCCCAATACATTGAAAGTTTTGTTGACCGGGACGGGAAAAGTGGCACATGGAGCACTTGAAATTATTCATGAGCTCGGCATTAAGGAGGTGGAAGTGAACGATTACCTTCAAAAGGAATTTAAAGAGCCGGTTTTTTGTAGGATTGATGTCTTGGATTACAATAAACGCAAGGATGGTTCGGTTATCGATAATCAAGATTTTTATGATCATCCGGAAGCATACCAATCCGACTTTTTTCGTTTTGCACGGGTTACTGATTTTTTTATTGCCGGACATTTTTATGGAGAACACGCTCCTTATCTTTTTACTCGGGAGGATGCAAAAAAAACTGATTTCAAAATTAACATGATTGCTGATATTAGTTGCGACATTGATGGCCCTGTGGCTTCTACTATTCGACCTTCGACCATTGCGGAGCCTTTTTATGCTTATGACCCCCAAACGGAAAAAGAGCTAAAGTTTGGTGCCAAAGGGACGATCGGGGTCATGGCAGTAGACAATTTGCCCTGTGAGCTTCCAAAAGACGCCAGTGAGGGATTTGGAAAAATGTTCAAAGAGCATGTTATTCCGGCTCTTTTTAACGGGGATCAACGAGGAATTTTGAGCAGGGCTAAGATGACCGAAAACGGACAACTTACCCCACGCTTTGCCTACCTCAAAGACTATGTTGGAGCGAAAGCTTGACTTTCACCAATTCCTTTAGTAGGCTATAGTTCATAAGGGCAAGCGCTTATCCCCTTTTTTAAGAATGGAAAAATGAAAGATATCTTCAAACCCAAAATTTTGGATTCTTTATCCACCTACTCATGGAAGGGTTTAAAAGAAGATGTTATCGCTGGTCTTATTCTTGGAATTGTTGCTCTTCCTTTGGCAATCGCCTTTGCCATTGCCAGCGGAGTGAGTCCAGAACAAGGTTTGGTTACGGCTATTATAGCAGGATTTTTGATCTCGGCATTGGGAGGCAGTAGGGTGCAGATTGGAGGGCCAACAGGAGCTTTTATCGTCATTGTATACGGTATTGTACAGGAGTTTGGGATCAGTGGCTTAATCATCGCCACCTTTATCGCAGGAATTATCCTTATCATTATGGGGCTTTCGAGATTGGGGAATCTGATTAAGTTCATCCCTCACTCCCTCATTATTGGTTTTACCAGTGGTATTGCCGTCATTATTTTCTCTTCTCAAATAAAAGACTTATTGGGCCTAGAGATGGGGGAGGTTCCTGTGGATTTTCTTGAGAAATGGAAAACCTATTTCTTGCACTTTGATCGGGTTAACTTTATGGCAATTGCTGTTGCCCTGTTTTCCATAATGGTCATCTTGACCTTCCCCTTGATTTCTAAAAAGGTTCCGGGTTCTCTAATTGCTATTGTACTTTCTACATTGGCCGTTCAGCTTTTAGGGTTGCCAGTAGAAACCATTGGGAGTAGGTTTGGGACCATTAGTGCAGCTCTTCCTGCGCCTAATTTCCCAGCAGTAAATTTTGGCACTTTTAAAGCGCTTTTAGGCCCTGCACTGACCATTGCCATGCTCGGGGCTATCGAGTCCTTATTGTCTGCTGCAGTAGCCGATGGGATGACCGGAGGAAACCACCGATCCAATACGGAACTCATCGGTCAAGGTATAGCCAATATGGGATCTGCTGTTTTTGGAGGGATACCGGCAACAGGCGCTATTGCCAGAACAGCGACCAATGTGAGAAATGGTGGAAAAACCCCAATTGCGGGAATTGTCCACGCGTTGGTATTATTGCTCATTCTTATTTTTTTGGGCACTTGGGCAGCATGGATTCCGCTTTCCTGTTTGGCGGCTGTCTTAGTAGTTATTTCCATCAATATGAGTGAGTATTTGAGCTTTTGGACAATTCTGAAAGGGCCCAGAGGGGATGTGGCTGTTCTGCTGGTTACTTTTCTATTGACGGTTTTTGTGGATTTGACCGTGGCTATTCCGGTAGGAATTATATTGGCGTCTTTTTCTTTTATTCAAAAGATGATCGCCAGTAGTCATATCCGCTTTTTTGAAACCCATGAGAAGGAATCTGATTATAAGGATGAATTGCTGAATCGAAATTTTACCATTCCACAAGGCGTGACAACTTTTGAAATTATCGGCCCGCTCTTTTTTGGAGCTACCTATAAGGTTAGAGAAGCAATGCGCACGATAGAAAAAAGACCGGAGGTGCTAATTGTTCGAATGCACAGGGTAGAGGTGATCGACGCCTCTGGAATACACAGTTTTCAACAGATGGTAAAGGATTTTGAGAAAAAAGGAACAAAAATATTGATCAGTGAACTGTATAATCCCGAAGTGAGTAAGCAGTTGTTATTATCTGACATCTTGCCCATGGTGGGGAAGGAAAATATCTATCATACTTATGCAGATGCCTTGCGAAGGGCAGATGAAATTATTCGACTCAAGAAGAGGAACCTTGCTTAAAATGGAAAAAAAGCAAATGGAATACCTACTGGGGTCCAAGAGAAATTGTTACACCACCCATAAAGCTTTTATATGATGAGCACTCAGCCCTATTTACAGATGCGTAACCTATTCGTTTTATTTGTTCTAAGTTTTTTATGGAGTGCCTGTCAACCCGGAGGAACCACTGCTGATGAACACTCCTCCTTTACCATTTATGAGACCTCTATTTCGGCGTTTCATAAGGCGCTGCTGAATGACCAAACTTCTATTGAAGAAGTGGTGCAGTATTATGTGGATCGTATAGAGAAATATGATCAAGACACGACTGCCCTTGCTTTACGCAGTGTAATCGGCATAAACCCCCATGCTCTTCAAGAGGCGAAAGAGAAAGACAAGCAAATGTCTGAAGAGAAACTCCAAAAATTCCCGCTGTATGGTGTGCCCATACTTGTTAAGGATAATATCAATACTGCTGAAATGCCGACAAGTGGAGGAGCATTAGCCTTTAAGCATAACCAACCCACGCAGGACGCCTTTGTGGTGCGTAAACTCAAAGAGGCCGGAGCGATTATTTTAGGAAAGGCTAACCTTTCTGAGTTTGCTTTTGATTATAAAGGAAAGAGTTCTCTGGGAGGGCAAGTCAAAAACGCTTATAATCCAGAAAAGGGACCAGGGGGCTCTTCTAGCGGTACCGGGACAGCTATTTCTGCCAATTTTGCCATGGTAGGTCTGGGAACCGATACGGGTGGATCTATTCGTATCCCTGCAAGCTTGTCCGGCTTGGTAGGGCTTCGCCCAACCATGAATTTGATTAGTCAAGCAGGAATCATGCCCCTTTCTCCTTGGCAGGATACGGTAGGACCGATGTGTCGAAAAGCGGAGGATTGCGCATTGTTGCTTGAAGTGATGACCGGTTTTGATGAGGATCAACGCGGAAACCAGCGCATTGCCTATCAAAAATACATACGTTTGTTTAATAACGAGCAGGAATATCTGAACATCACTCAAAAACCAGCTCACTATACTACGCTGTTGGACAGTATGGCTTTAAAAGGAATGCGAATCGGAGTGGTGCGGGATCTCTTTGGAAAAGATAGTATTGCGTTGAATTTTGTCAACCCAACAATAGAGCGCGCTTTGGATAGTATGCGAGTTGCAGGAGCGGTGATCAAGGAAATCCATATTCGCGATTTGGATGCTATTCTAAAAAACTATAGCTCGATGTCCAGTATTGAATTTAAAAGTAGTCTGGAACAGTATCTCAATTCTTGGTCGGTTTTAGAAGACCACCACATATTGGATTACAAAGAATTATTGCAAAGCGGTGGGTATTTATCGGAGAGTAAACAGGGGCTCACTTATAGAGATTCGGTGGATATTCATGATTTGACTTCAGAACAAGCGCAGCGCTACCAGAAGAATGTAGTGGAGCGTCCCCTGTTTGTGCGCCCGAGATTGATGGAGGCCTTGGATGGAGATTCACACTCGAAAGAAGGTATAGATGTATTGCTTTACCCGGCAATTATTGGAATGGCTTCGAAACTGGGCGAACAGACCCGGGCTGGTCAAAATAATCGACTGAGTCCTTTTTCCGGTTTTCCAGCCATCACTTTTCCTGCGGGTATGGTTTTGGATGATCAGGGAGTGGAGTCTCCAATTGGGATTGAGCTTTTGGCGCGGCCTTTTGCCGAAACGACGTTGCTAAAGATAGCCTATGCTTATGAAGTTTTATTTCACCCGCGAAAACCTCCAAAAATTGCTCATAGGGGGCAGTGATTTGGGTAACTCGGGTTAAAATGGAGTTTTTTGTATTTTTTCTGCACCTTTAACAACTTTGTCTTTGAGGTTTGTTTTATAAGTGATGATGCGCTCGCGTATTTCTTTGTCCGTAGCGCCGAGGATTTGAGCTGCTAATATGCCTGCATTTTTAGCGCCATTAAGTGCGACAGTGGCAACGGGAACTCCGCCCGGCATCTGTAAGATGGATAGGATGGAATCCCAGCCGTCTATGGAGTTTCGCGATTTTACAGGAACCCCAATAATGGGTAGAGGTGAAACTGAGGCCAGCATCCCAGGGAGGTGTGCAGCCCCTCCAGCCCCCGCAATAATCACATTCAAGCCGCGTACATGCGCATTTTTGCCATATTCCATGAGTTTCTCCGGTGTGCGATGTGCAGAGACGATGTCGACTTCAAAATCCAGTTTTAACTCTTTTAAAACGTCAATGGCTTCCTGCATAACCATAAGGTCACTTGTGCTGCCCATAACGATACCAACTTTTGACATGATTTTTTAGTTTAAGGGGTTTGTTTGTGTAACAAAGATGAGGAATTCTTTTTTTCATCGCAATGCCAATTCCTCAATCTTTAGTTCGGTTACCATTCCGAGGTCATGTGGAATTGAATACTTGGATATTTCTGAATTGTCATTTGAAGAGAAAAAGCGGAGTCTGCTAAAAAGACCAACTGACCTTGCTTGTCTTTCGCTAAATATTTTTGTTTTACCCGAAGAAAATCTTTGAACGCGTCACTTTTTTTATCCTTTGGGTCTATCCAACAAGCTTTGTATACGTGTAGTGGTTCGTATGAGCACTTGGCGCCGTATTCGTGTTCTAGGCGGTACTGGATGACCTCGTATTGCAAAGCCCCCACGGTGCCAATTACTTTCCGGTTGTTTAGATCCAAGGTAAAGAGTTGGGCCACGCCTTCATCCATTAGTTGTTTGATGCCCTTATTGAGTTGTTTGGATTTCATGGGGTCATCGTTGTTGATGTACCTGAAATGCTCGGGAGAGAAATTGGGAATGCCTTTGTAGTTTAAGGCTTCCCCCTCTGTTAAGGTGTCTCCGATTTTAAAATTTCCGGTGTCGTGTAAGCCTACAATATCCCCCGGGTAAGAGACATCCACAATGGCCTTTTTGTCTGCAAAAAAAGCATTTGGACTGCTAAATTTCAATTGCTTGCCTTTTCGTACGTGCAGATAGGGAGTATTTCTTTCGAATTTTCCCGACACGATTTTGACAAAAGCCAATCGGTCACGGTGTTTAGGATCCATATTGGCGTGGATTTTAAAAACAAATCCGGTAAATTGATCTTCTTCGGGTTTGACCAAGCGAAGATCACTTTGTTTGGGCAATGGTGGAGGGGCAATTTTTATAAAACAATCCAGGAGCTCTCGGACACCGAAGTTGTACAAGGCTGATCCGAAAAATACGGGCTGTAGCCTTCCTGCAATATAATCTTCTTGGTTAAATTTGGGATAAACCCCATTGACCAGCTCGATTTCATCCCGTAAAGTTTCAGCGGCCTCATCACCGATTAAGGCCGTTAATTCGGGTGTATGTAGATCCGTGATTTCAATAGTATCTGAGATGTTTTTTCGTGAATCCTCTTTAAAGAGATTGATGTTGTGTTCCCATAAATTATAGATTCCTTTAAAATCATATCCCATTCCGATAGGAAAACTAAGCGGGGTTACGCGTAAGTTCAATTTTTGTTCAATCTCATCGAGTAAATCAAAAGCATCTCGGCCCTCTCTGTCCAGTTTATTGATAAAAACAATCATGGGAATGTTCCGCATCCTACAGACTTCCACTAGTTTTTCAGTTTGTTCCTCAACGCCTTTTGCCACATCCACGACTACAATTACACTGTCGACGGCCGTGAGGGTTCTGTAGGTGTCTTCCGCAAAGTCTTTGTGCCCGGGAGTATCCAGAATATTAATTTTGACACTTTTGTAGTTAAAGCTCAAAACAGAGGTGGCTACCGAAATACCCCGTTGCCGTTCAATCTCCATAAAGTCGCTGGTGGCGCCTTTTTTAATCTTGTTGGATTTTACGGCACCCGCTTCTTGAATAGCCCCTCCGAACAGGAGCAATTTCTCGGTTAAAGTTGTTTTTCCGGCATCGGGGTGAGCAATTACCCCAAAGGTCCGTCTTCTTTGTATTTCTTCATTTAATTTCATGGCTGCAAAGATATTGTATTTCGATTGGTCATCAAATAGGAGAGGCCAAGAATAGTCCAAGAAATTTACGGGAGGTGCTCGCTGGGCCACTCGGGGAAAGCATAGGCAATATGTTTTTTTGTGGAGGAGTAAGGAGAGGGATTGAAGGGAATGATTTTTTTAGGTTTCTTTTTATCAGCGTGTTAGCTTATGCGCTTGCTGTGATTATAGCGGTAACGCTACCTTTTTTAATGATGTAAGGAACCCGAATTTCCTTGATCGTTGTTTTTTGTATGGGATTTCAATTAAAGGAAGAATATTTTTATATTTGCGAAACTCCAATTCCTATTTTATGCATTATAAACGTATCTTACTTAAACTTTCTGGTGAGGCGCTTCTTGGTGAACGTCAATACGGAATAGATCCTAAACGCTTAGCTGAATATGCCGAGGAAATTAAATCCGTAACGAGCAGAGGTGTAGAAGTTGCCATTGTAATTGGAGGAGGAAACATTTTTAGAGGTGTAGCGGGTGCCAGTAGAGGAATGGATCGTGTCCAAGCGGATAATATGGGGATGTTAGCCACCGTAATAAATGGATTGGCATTACAGAGTGCTTGTGAAGATGCAGGAATCCCCACGAGATTGCAGTCTGCAGTACACATCAATGAGTTGGCCGAACCCTTTATAAGAGGGAAGGCACTGCGACACTTGGAAAAAGGACGAGTGGTTATTTTTGGTGGAGGAACGGGGAACCCGTATTTTACCACCGATTCAGCAGCCGTGTTAAGGGCGATTGAGATTAAAGCGGACGTCATTTTAAAAGGGACTCGTGTGGATGGTATTTACACCGCTGATCCGGAGAAAGATCAAAAAGCTACCAAATTCGATTTCATCAGTTTTGAAGAAGTCTTACATAAGGGCTTAAAGGTAATGGATACGACAGCTTTTACCTTGAGTCAAGAGAATGAATTGCCTATTATTGTATTTGATATGAATAAACCGGGAAACCTGTTGAAGGTTGTGTTGGGTGAAAAAATAGGAACCACAGTAAAAAGTTGATGCGTTATAAAAATATAAATAGTTTTAAAAATGAACGAAGAAATAGATTTTATACTGGACACGGCCAAGGAAGCAATGGAGGATACGCTTTCGTATTTGGGAAAGCAGTTTAATAATATTCGAGCAGGAAAAGCAAGCCCTCTTATGCTGAGTACTGTGAAAGTAGAATATTATGGTAGCTTGACTCCTTTAAATCAGGTGGGTAATGTCAGTACTCCCGATGCACATACCCTTACGGTAAGGCCTTTTGAAAAGTCTTTGATTCCCGAGATAGAAAAAGCTATTTTGGCGGCAAACTTAGGGTTTAACCCCTCTAATAATGGGGAAAGTGTAATCATCAATGTACCCATACTCACCGAAGAGCGTCGTCGCGATCTTGCCAAACAAGCCAAGGCGGAAGCTGAGGATGCAAAAGTTGGGGTTCGCAATGAGCGTAAAAATGCGAATAATGATTTGAAAAAATTGGATATTTCAGAAGACCTCCAACGCAATACGGAAGAAAGCATTCAGCAGCTCACCGACCAATATGTTGTTCGCATTGATAAAATGCTTGCAGAAAAAGAAAAAGAGATCATGACCGTTTAAAGGTACAGTGCACAACATGCGTAACAGGCAACTTTCTTTAGGAGATTGTTGCCTTTTTTTATTGTGTATTGTGGCGAAAAGAATGAGGTGTGAGCGTTTAAAATGCTTTGTGCTGATTTTTATTTTCAGTAAGGGATGATGAGGAATGAGGTATAGGTGATTTTTTCAAGTGAGAACCCAGTTAACTTCACTTAAAAAGGCTACATTTAGTATTCTTAACACAAATAATATATTTAGGATGAGCACTAATACCATTATTGATTTTGAGCGTCTGCATTATGGAGGGGCTGCACACAAAGGCATCAACCCCCCTATTAGCGACACGTCTACTTTTTGGTTTGATTCGGCTGAAGAGATGGCCAAGACCTTTGAAGGTGAGGCCCAGCATTTTTTGTACGGGCGACATTCCACTCCCATACATGCTTATTTGGGAGAAGCCTTGGCCACGCTGGAAGGTACTGAGGCTGCCCATTTGACGGCCTCTGGGATGGGAGCAATTTCCAGTACGGTTTTGCAGTTGTGCCAGGCGGGTGATGAGATCATTTCAAGTCGGACGGTTTATGGAGGTACCTATGCCTTTTTTAAATGTTTTTTACCGCGATTTTCGATACATACCCATTTTGTGGATATTACCCGACCTGAGGAAATTGCAAAAGTCATGAATGCTAAGACCAAACTGATGTATTGTGAATCGGTGAGTAATCCGTTAATGGAGGTTGCCAATATCCCCGTGTTGGCTGAATTGGCTAAAAAAAACAGAGTGAAGCTAGTGGTCGATAATACCTTTTCTCCACTTTCCATAACCCCGGCAGAGCATGGGGCTGATTTGGTTATCCACAGCTTGACCAAGTACATCAATGGTGCCAGTGATGGCCTTGGAGGGGTGATTTGTGGCGCAGAAGAATTTATGGAAGCCTTACGAGATGTGAACGGTGGAGCGGCAATGCTTTTGGGGCCGACCATGGATAACCAGAGGGCCGCTTCTATTTTGAAAAATACCAAGACTTTGCCTGTTCGTATGCAACAACACAGCCGAAATGCCCATTATCTCGCCACACAGTTGGAGAAAGAAGGGATTCAGGTTATGTATCCCGGACTCCAAAGCCATCCTAGTTATGTATTGTATTCGGCGCTGGGTAATCCCGAGTTTGGCTATGGAGGGATGTTCACAATGGATGCCGGAACCAAAGCCAAAGCTTTTGCACTCTTGAAAAACCTTCAACAGGAGCGATTGGGATATTTGGCCGTTAGCTTGGGTTCTTATGGTACTTTGTTCAGCTCTCCGGGGACCGGTACCTCTAGTGAAATACCTGAAGAGGCTCGATTGGAGATGGGATTAACCGATAGTTTGATACGGTTTTCAATAGGGTTGGACCATCGTATCGAGGATACCTGCGAAAAAATGAAAGGCTGCATGCGGACAGTGGGGATTTTGTAATCTTCCCCACAGAAACCCAGGAAACTACTAAGAAGGGAAATGGTTTATGGTCGCCCCTTCTCTGAAGAGATGAAATAGGTAAAAATATTGTCGATATTCCGTCTTTCGTAGTAAAGGATCGATTTAATGTGCGTATCTTTGCTTCTATGTTTTTAGGAAGGATTTTAAAGCCGCTTGGCGCATTCTTGCTGATTGCTGCCCTCTTGTTCCAGACTTTCCCACAAAGTTTGTTAGCACTCGATTACCAATTGCATACGGATATGTATGCGGCCTATTGTATCAATAAAGATAAACCGGAAATGCAGTGTAACGGACTTTGTCAATTGGACAAGAAACTGGATGAGTTGGATCATCATCATCACGATTCCAATACCCAAAAAGAACCCGTTGTTTCTGTTTATATGATTCCCGAAATAGTCATGGTGGAAGAAGCACTGACTTTTCACAACGGGAGTCGACATCAATTTTATCAGACCAACCGGATCATTGAACAACTTGTCTTTAAAATACCCCACCCTCCCCAATCCATTCTCGTATAGCTCCAGCGCAGTGGTGCGCTTAATTCCCCCCCTGTATAAGATACAGGTCTTTGAGCATTGAGGTACCCTGCCACTTGTTTTTACCTTTACTCTTATGCTTTTTTTGTGCGGTAAATCGTATAAGAAGGCCTTGGCTCATGCAATCTGAAAGATGATGGTGTAAGCTGATTGGATCAAGAGAAAGGGGAGGACCATCCGCTTCCATTTCGGATTGGTTTTTCAAAAGTAACTTTATTGTATACCTATATAAAAAAATAGAACATGTTTAGGTCTCGTTTATTTATAATTACCCTATTGTTTTCTGTACTTTTGGGGGCTTGTAAACAGGCTCCTAAGGATAAAGATAAAAAGCCCTTGGTTGCGGCTGATGCTGAACCCATTTTAATTTCTGCTAAACAGCAGGACGCTTCTTGTGTTTACCTGACACAAGATGAAACATCTACGCCCATTATGAGCTGGGTTGAAGTAGACAGTACTACACAGAAAAAATCTTTTTACTTTGCTCGATTCGATGCTCAGCTCAATGCCTTTGGAGCACCGCTCACTATCCCCATCCCGCAGAATACCAGCATACATGAGGAAGGAATGCCTAAGGTTGCTGTAAAGTCGGATGGAACCATAGTGGCCATATATGAAACTTCTGAACCGCTTGAGGATAGCAAATGGGGGTTGGGTGATGTACGCTATCTTCAATCTTTTGATCGCGGAGCCAGTTGGACGCCTGCGCGATCGGTTGCTCCTAAAGACTATAAAGCGCATTTATCCGGATCTTTTTCAGGAATTACAAGGTTGAGTGACGGAGAAGTTGGAATCGCTTGGCTGGGTACCACAAAAGAAGGTTCTGGCCGCCCAGTAAAATTTGCCAAAACGATCGGAAAGGAAGGGTTGACCGATCCGGTGGTGATCGATGAGCAGGCCTGTGAGTGTTGTCGTATTGCCATGGATCACAATGGAGTGGATGGGCTTGTGGTAGCTTATCGAAGTTTACGAGGGGATAATATTCGCGATATTGCCATAGCCTTATCTCAAGATAATGGACAGAGCTTTCAGGACCCCATTTCTTTTACTGGAGATCGTTGGAAAGTGAATGGCTGCCCTCATAACGGCCCTTCCCTCTCTGTTTTTAATCATCAATTTTTGGTAGGATGGTTTACCGGGAAGCAAGGAGAGGAAGGTGTGCATTATGCACGTCTAGACAGCCTAGGCCATCTCCTAGAAAAGAAAAGAGTGGCCGCAGATGGCCAATTTATTCAAGTCGATTTTGCCGCTGACCACGATCAATTTATGGCATATAATCAGGATTATCAAGGACCGCAGGGAAAGGTACAAAGCCGGATTGTCGTTGAAAAAAAATTGGATGGAGAGGTGTATAAGAAAGAAGTGAGCCAACCCTATAGCCAAGCCAATTATCCGGTTTTGGAGCGTACCCAAAACGGCAGCCTTCTGGTGGCTTGGAGCGACGAGGGGCGCATCTTCTATCGGCTATTGACTCCTGGAGATATTGACGGGATGGATGCCTCCACTTTTTTATCTCAGCATTAGCACTTTCTTAAGCAAGTATAAAAACAAGTAGAGTAGGATGATCAGATTGATGAAGATATATAGGTTTTTGATGATGGCATTGTTGATCAATGCGCTGCTCTCTCAGACGTTCCCAAAGACGCTGGTGCTGGTGGACTATTATTTCCACACCAGTGTTTATGCGGCCTATTGTGTCAATAAAGATATGCCCGAGATGCATTGCGATGGACAATGCCAATTGGATAAGAAGATGGATGATATGGATCACCATCACGATTCTTCACGTTTGATCGAGATTTCTTTTTCTACTTATGTTTCCCCCAGCTTGTTGTCTATCCAAACCCCGCATACGGTATATATTGAGCGAGCTCCACTTTTTTACCGGCCTCATTTTCTTCCGCAAGACTGGGTAGATGAATTGGTCAGGCCCCCGCAGTTTTTAGTTTAGAATACTCCAAATAACTTCTATAACCCCAGGTTATGGAAGCTCCAATTTGTCCTGCTATGCGTTCATGTCCATAGTGGGTAAACCTTCTTGGATAGCTAAACGAATAAACTAAAAACAAATCAAAGATGAAATTTAAAATATACTGGGGAATACTTTTTGGCTTAATGTGGTTGGCCAGTATTCCAGCAAGTGCACAAAAGACCTCGATAAAAGGAAAAATATACGATGCGGATACCCGCCAAACTTTAAGTGATGTATACATCACCGATCTTGATGATCCTACTGTTCATACGGTATCGGATCCAGAAGGAAGGTATGAACTGCCAGTTGTGGCAAAAGGCGAATTGTCTTTTTCTTTGGTAGGGTATAAGGATAGGGTAGTCCATTATGATAATGTCCAAGGGCAACAGGATGTCTACTTGACTCCGGACGAGGTTTCGCTGAGTACTGTAGTGGTCAAGTCTTTTAACAGCAATAAACAAAATAAAGAAACCCCTGGGGCGGTAGCAGTACTCTCTCAACAGCAATTGAACCAAGGAAGTGGGGTCTCTTTGCAGACCGCCATGAGTAGTGTTCCGGGGGTGAAGATGGATCAAAGTAACTTAGGAGATTCCAGGATTTCCATTCGTGGGAATGGGATTCGTTCTCCTTGGGGGCTTCGAAAAACAAAAGTTTATATTAATGACATTCCCTTGACCGAAACCGATGGAACCACGAGAATTGAAGCTTTGGATGTGAGTGATCTGGGACGTGTGGAGATCATTCGAGGTCCGGCCTCCAGCGTTTATGGGGGCAACTCTACCGGAGGTGTGATTAACTTTGAATTGCAGCGGGCCGATTACGGAACCCGTACATGGGAAGCCGATGGACTAGTCGGTTCCTACGGGTTGCGCCGAATAGGAACAAAAGTAAAGACCGGATCGGATAAAATGAACAGCTTTTTGGCGTATGGCTATCAAGAATATGATGGGTATCGTCAGAACAGTTGGGACTATAGACGTTTTCTGGCTGGGAACTTTCAATTTTATCCTTCGGAAAAACAAACCCTTACGTTGCTGGTGAGCCGTACTTCTCAGGATTCAAGGATTCCGGGAATGCTGACCCGAGAACAAGTTAAGGAGAATCGAAGACAAGCAGCACCGAATGAATTGGCCAATAAAGCCGGTCGGTACCAGCGTTGGACCCGTGTTGGGCTGGGGCAACAATACCGGTTCAATTCCCATTGGTCTAACTCTACAAGTGTGTTCACTTATTTTTATGATTTGCACCACCCGTTGACCTTTGGCATTATTCGTAATGCCTATCAAAGTTATGGGGGGCGATCACATTTTACATACCGACCCGGATTTGCAACTTTGGATACCAAATTTGTTGTGGGGGGAGAATTTAATCAAGCAAAGACTAAGGGAAACACCTATTTTACAGATAAAGGAGTGGAGAATGGCTTGATGAGTAATGTAGATTATAAAAACACGTATTATACCTTCTTTTATCAGTCCGAGACGAAGCTGACTCCTGAGGCTACTATTACCTTGGGAATGAGTTATAATGATTTAAAATATGCGGTGAATGATTTTTTAAATCCGGAACAAGGCGGGATTAAGAAGTTTGACGATCAATTTTCACCTCGCCTAGCGTTGAGTTATGATTTTGGAGAACATTTGTCTTTACATGCCGGAGTGAGCAAGGGCTTTGCGGCCCCGACCACTACAGAGATCTCAAACCCTGATGGAACACTCAATCATGGTGTGGGTGCTGAAAAGGCGGTGAACTATGAAATTGATGCCAAAGGTAGTTTTTTGGATGCACGGTTAGAGTACGACCTCGCCCTTTATCGCATGGATATGAAAGGGGAACTGATTGGGCAAAGCCTGGGACAAGGAGTGACCGTGTACCACAATTCAGGGAAGACACGACACAAAGGCGTGGAATTGGCAACCGGCTATCAAATTTTTAAGGAAAGTGATGGAAGGTTCTTCACTTCCTTGCGACCCTACGCAGCAGTGACCTATTCCCAATTTAAATTTGAAGAATATGAGATTCTGGATCAGCATAGTCAGACGCAATCTGATTTTAAAGGAAATGAGTTGGCGGGGATTGCCCCTTGGATGGCTTATTTTGGTGTGGATCTCGAGACTCGGGTAGGGTTTTATTTGAATGCTAATTATCGCTATAACGATGCCTTTGCGCTAAATGATGCCAATACGGATTATAACCCGGCTTATCACTTGCTCAATGCCAGAGTAGGGTATAAAATGAAGATCGGAAGCCGGTTTTCCCTGGACCTATACGGAGGACTGAATAATATCACGAATGAGAAATACAGTTCCTTTACGGCTTTGAATGCTCCAGACTATGGGAACGGCCCGGCTTATTATGATCCTTCTCCTGGAATTAATGGATATGCAGGGGTCAATCTGAGCTATCATTTTTAATAAGTTTGCTTTGAGCCCTTAAGGGCAGGGTGTCCAGAATAATATTCTAAAAAATTCAGGCCAAGCCTGATGCAACTAAGACGGAAAACACTGAGAAAAGTTGCTTGGTTTTTAGCATAAAAAACTGGACACCCTACCTTTAAAAGTTTTATATACCGGTTTTACGATAAACTAAAAAAAGAGATATTGATTTTCATTTTTCGTCTACTATCTTTTCTCTTTATTAAGAGAAAGGAGGTTCAGGCTCCAATTAACTTGATACCACAAGAATTGTAGATTTACGCGGTTGGGGAGACTTTTATTTCTTTATGGATAAGATATTTTTATCCATCAATTTTTTGATGGTTTTTGGAATTTTCATGTATTCTTGTTGATGCCAATAGTCCTCATCATATCCAGTTTTATAAGAGTGATTATAAAAAGATTTTGAACTGCGATATTTTTGTTGAGGAAGTCTCCTTTTATCCAGTATTTGAATGTTTTGTATTAATTCATATTTAAAAGTAATCTTCTTTTGTGTAATATAACTTTGATAGTATTTAGAAATATTTTTTAGTTCCTCTACTGAAGGTGTCGGATGGTTAAAAGTTTCGCCAATAATATAATTTTCAACTTTTGAGGTTATACCCAGTACAGATTGGGTTTTGTTTCGCTTTGGGGTATAAAACGCCACAAATATTTGGGAATTATTTATGTTTCGCTCTCTAAAGCCAATCGTATCTTTTTTTAATATTATTTTGTCCCTTGGCGTGAAATCAAAATCCTTCCATCGATTGAGAAGGAGCTCCTCTTTAAAATTAAAGGGTTGGATTGAGGAGCCTATGTTTAAAGTGTGATGTCCAACTTTCTTATTGAACTCACGGATATAAGAATCATTTTTAAATACTCTTGTTTGCAGTATATTAAAATCAATTATCTTGTTCCGATTTGGAGACAAATAGTATTCTATCAACCCATCAGAAAAAGATTGTGGCGTATCATCAATAATCTGATATGACATAAAATAGGCTTTTAGGACAATATAATCCCTTGAATTGCCTATTAAAACTACCTCATCAAGAGCTGTGATGGGCGTTAGCTCAATCTTTTTTTGATTTTTAAAACTTTTCCACCCCATTTTCTTCCCGATAAAATTGGGATGAACAAATTCGATCGTATCCGAACCGATAAGACCAAACTTGGTTTCCATTACTGAACTGGTTACTGCTCCATTTTTATCACTCACTTGTATTACTTTCCCTTCTTTAGAGAGA
>JAJYSO010000295.1 GCA_021793535.1 Bacteroidota bacterium
TTTTAATCACCACGTTCAACCGGTGCTTCGATTTTTCACGAGAGGACAAATCAGGGTCAGAGGCCATCTCTAATTCATCCAAAATTTTTGTCAGTTGATCTCCGATAAAAACTGAAATAATGGCGGGTGGAGCCTCACTGGATCCCAGGCGGTTGTCGTTGGATGCCGTGGCAAAAGAAGCTCTAATCAGCTCTTCATTTTCATTTACCGCTCGAATGGTATTGACAAAGAAGGTCAGAAATTGTAAATTTTTCTCTGGGGTCGAGCCCGGGCTTAGCAAGTTTACTCCCTCATCGGTAGCCAGCGACCAGTTGTTATGTTTCCCGCTTCCGTTGACATTAGCAAAAGGTTTTTCATGAAACAAAACCTTGAAATTATGGCGTTCCGCAACTTTCCCCATGACGTCCATCAATAAAAGATTATGATCCACAGCCAGATTCGCCTCCTCAAAGATAGGGGCCAGTTCGAACTGATTCGGAGCGGATTCGTTATGCCGTGTTTTCACCGGGATACCGAGTTGACGTGCCAACATTTCCAGCTCTCGCATGAATTGAAGTACCCGGGTAGGAATGGACCCAAAATAATGATCGCTCAACTGTTGCCCTTTCGCTGCCGAATGTCCAAAAACCGTCCGTCCGGTCATCGTGATATCGGGCCGGGATTTTGCTAGTGCCGTATCCACCAAAAAATACTCCTGTTCCCACCCTAAGGTGGTGATCACCCTTTTTACATCGGGATTAAAAAATCGAGCTACCTCCGTAGCATATTTGTCCAAGGCTTGCAAAGACCGTAATAAAGGAGTTTTATAGTCCAGCGCCTCTCCTGTATAAGAAACAAAGACAGTGGGAATGCACAAAGTAGTTCCATAGATAAAAGCGGGAGATGTGGGATCCCATGCTGTATAGCCTCGTGCTTCAAAGGTATTGCGTATACCTCCGCTGGGAAAGCTAGAGGCATCCGATTCCTGTTGCACGAGTACGCTTCCCTCAAATTTTTCCAATGGGGTACCGTCAAAATCGATATGGAAAAAAGCATCGTGTTTTTCGGCAGAGGTACCGGTTAAGGGCTGAAACCAATGGGTATAATGTGTAGCTCCTTTGGAGATTGCCCATTCTTTCATACCGGTAGATATCTGATCCGCCAAATCCCTTCCGATCTTCGCTCCAGTTTTCATCGCCCTTTCCACACCTTCGAAAGACTCTTTTGTTAAGTATTGTCTTCTGGCTTGCTGTCCGAATACTTTCTCCGCAAAAATTTCCGTCTGGCGTAAAGGGGTCTTTACTTCTACTGGTTTGTGTTGTAGGGCTTCATATAAAGCTTGGAATCTAATTTTTGACATGGTGTTACTTTACTATATTTTTGAGTTAAGGTATGGCTGCATTTTAAAAACTTAAAGATAAGCGTTCTCCGCTTTTTGCAAGGCAGGGACTTCACTTAATTTCTCACACGCAAACGCTGCCCTATCGAAATCGTGTTGGACCGAAGGTTATTTTGCCGTTTCAAGGCTTCCACGGATACGCCAAAGCGTTGGGCAATATTATATAGCGTATCTCCTTTCTTTACAATATAACTACTCTCACTGGTCGCCTTTGCAGGGGGCTCCTTCGCCAGTCGCTTCTTAGACAATTCCGGATACCGACTCAAGGCTTCTTGATCGTACTGGTATAGGGAATACTTATCGATAAGCCCAATCAGTTTAACGGGATAACGAGGGTCAGTCGCATAGCCGGCTGCTTTCAACCCTCGTGCCCAAGCTTTGTAATCCTCAATGGGTAAATTAAAAAGCGAACTATACCGTGCTCTGTTTCTCAGAAAAAGGGAGTGATCTCGATAGGAATAATTGGGGTTTTCATATTTTCGAAAACATTCTTGACGGGCGTCGTCGTCGTGATATACCCGATCACCTGTCCATTCATGACATTTGATTCCAAAATGATTATTGGAACGTCTTGTCAAATCGGAGTTTCCGTTTCCGGACTCTAAGAGACCTTGTGCCAAAGTGATACTGGCCGGAATTCCAAAAGTCCCCATCTCTTCCATCGCTACTTCCTTGTACAAAGAAATGTACTGGGAAGCCGCATCACCTCCCCCACTTGGTTTGATCTCCAAGGGATTGGGCAAGGCTTCAATACGCTTATCAGCTTCCTCGGTATCCACAGTCTCCGGGGGAGTGGTATGAGGATTCTGAGAAGGGGCTTGCTGCGTAGTCTTGGGAATCTTTTGTTTGGCCTTGGAAATATGTTTTTTGCTTCCCCCACAGGATACCAATAGCCACGCGAAACTCAACAAAAGAATTACTTTTAATTTCATTACTTATACAGCTCGATGACCGGCATATTTTTTCGTGTTAATTTAGCATTCATCCCTTTAATTCCTTGAAGACCTCCTGAATGAATAACCAAAATTCGAGATCCTCGTCTTACCTCACCCGCCTTTATCTTTTTCAGCAACCCATACATCATCTTAGCATTGTAAACAGGATCCAGAGGTAAGTGGTGTATCTGGGCAAATCTATTAATAAAACCCACCAATTCAACATTTATTTTAGCAAAACCGCCAAAATTATCTTCTGTAAAAATCTTCCAATTGCAAGACTTTACATACGGCATGACTTCTTTTGTCAAGTCTGCCCTTAGGGCGGAAAAGCCCCAGACGCTTTGTTTTTCAGAAGCCGCATTCACCAGACCACTCAAAGTACCTCCGGTTCCCACGGCACAACAAATCAGGTCAAAGCGCCGATCTTCTTCGGTCAAAATTTCCGAACACCCCTTTACCGCCCATAAATTGGTCCCGCCCTCAGGCAAGATAAAAGCCGGTCCAAAAATAGTTTGCAAGCGCTGTTGAAAAGCAGTTTCATTTTTTTCTTTATATGCGCTTCGAGAAACGAAATGAAACCTCATTCCATAGGCATGAGCCTGTCTTAAAGTAGGGTTCTCGGCCAAGGTTTTTTGAAGATCCTTTCCGAGCTCTTCCCCCCGAATCACCCCAATACTTCGAAACCCCATGGCTTTGCCCAGAACAGCAGTAGCGACAATATGATTGGAATAAGCCCCTCCGAAAGTAATCAAGGTTGAAAAACCAAGCTTATGGGCCCGCTGAAAATTATATTTGAGTTTAAACAGTTTATTTCCCAAGGCCATCGGATGCAACTCGTCCAAACGCTTTACCCACACCTCTACTTCTTGGGCTGGACAGTTGAATAAAAATTGATTTCTGGCCGTTGGGATGTTCATTTCCTAATCATTTAAAAAAAATGGCTCTCTTTATATTAATAATATAAAGAGA
>JAJYSO010000296.1 GCA_021793535.1 Bacteroidota bacterium
CCCCAGTTTTTATAGTCGATTTAAAGAAAATTGTGATCGGTATTTTTACAACATACACCGCGGTGAAGCACGGGGAATAGGAGGACTTTTCTTTGATTATTTGAGGCCAGAGAAGACGTGTGACCTGGATTTTTGGTACGCTTTTGTAACATCGGTAGGCGACAGTTTTTTAAACGCCTATCTTCCGATTGTGGAAAGAAGAAAGGATATGCCTTATTCCAAGGCCCAACGCCGATGGCAAGAAATCCGCCGTGGACGGTATGTGGAATTCAATTTGGTGTACGATAGAGGGACTTTGTTTGGGTTGAAGACACAAGGCCGGATTGAAAGCATTTTGATGAGCCTTCCTCCTTTTGTACAATGGCCCTATGATTTTCAACCTAAAAAAGACAGCCCAGAGGCTGCATTGGTTCAGGTTTTACAACACCCCAGAGAATGGGTATGATTTTTAAAAATAATGCTTATGTATCCCATACAACGAAATAGAAGATTAAGAAAAAGTGCCGCATTGCGAAGCTTGGTACGTGAAACCACCCTGACCCCTCAGGATTTTATTGTCCCTTTGTTTGTCGTGGAGGGCGAAGGCCGAAAGGAGGCGATTGCCTCTATGCCCGATTATTACCGGTACAGCTTGGATCTGTTGAAAAAAGAAGTGCTTGAACTCTGGGAAATGGGGCTTCGATCGGTGTTGCTGTTTGTCAAAGTTCCGGATGGACTCAAGGACAATACCGGAAAAGCAGCACTGGATGCTGAAGGGCTAATGCAGCGGGCGATCAAGACGGTTAAAGAAGCGGTGCCAGAACTTTTTGTCATGACCGATGTGGCCTTAGATCCGTATTCGATTTACGGTCATGATGGCATTGTAAAGGACGGTAAAATTTTAAACGATCCCAGTGTGGAAGTTTTGGCTGAAATAGCATGTTCACATGCCCAAGCGGGCGTGGATATGGTTGCGCCCAGCGATATGATGGACGGTCGAGTTTTCAGGATTCGGCAAGCCTTGGATGAAGGAGGCTTTCAAGATACCGGGATTATGAGCTATAGTGCAAAATACGCTTCCGCTTTTTATGGCCCCTTTCGGGATGCGCTAGAGTCCGCTCCGGTAGCGGGGAGAAATATTCCCAAAGACAAAGCTACTTATCAAATGGATCCAGCCAATCGGATCGAAGCACTTAAAGAGACTCAGGCGGATATAGCAGAAGGAGCGGATATTGTCATGGTCAAACCTGGATTACCCTATTTGGATATTGTCCGGGAGGTTAAAGACCATTTCCAAGTTCCGGTTTCGGTTTATCAAGTCAGTGGAGAGTATGCGATGATCAAAGCGGCTGCGGAAAAAGGCTGGTTGGATCACGATGCAGTGATGATGGAACAACTCACCGGCATCAAAAGAGCCGGTGCGGATTTGATCGCCAGTTATTTTGCCAAAGAGGTCGTTTCTTTGCTGGGGTAGGCCCGTAAAGAGAGGTTTTCTTATGGGTTAGACGCTTGTTTATTTCTTCATCTCTTTGGCCAATTGTTCACAAACTTCCAAGGTATAATCTAGGTCTTGGTAGGAGAGGGCATCGGAGAGAAACCAGGATTCAAAAGCACTGGGAGGAAGGTGGATGCCACCAGCCAACATCCCGTGGAAAAATTGCGTAAAAAGCGGATTGTTGCCTTTTGTAGCCGTTGAAAAGTCAACGACGGGATCCGGAGTAAAATGAACGGAGATCATGGAACCCACACGGTTGATTTGATGCGGGATGCTGTGCATGGTAAAGAGCTCCTGCAGACCCCGATTTAAATAGGCAGTTTTGTCCGCTAATGCTGTATAATGCTCAGGATGCTCGTGGAGTTCTTGTAGTAAGGCAAATCCTGCTGCCATGGCCAGCGGATTGCCGCTGAGCGTTCCAGCCTGATATACCGGACCTTCAGGAGCAAGGTAATCCATGATTTTAGAGGGTCCGGCAAAGGCTCCTACGGGAAGTCCTCCCCCTATAATTTTGCCAAAGGTGACCAGATCGGCTTGCACCTTATAGACTTCTTGTGCGCCGCCTTTAGCCAACCGAAACCCCGTCATGACTTCATCAAAAATCAGCAGGATATCATTTGCCGTGCAGAGCTTGCGCAGGCCCTTTAAAAAGTTTTTTTCAGGAACAATACAGCCCATATTCCCGGCTACAGGTTCTACAATTATACAGGCAATATCATGACGATGTTCTTCAATAAGGGTTTGAACGCTTTCCAAATCATTGTAGCGTGCTAATAAGGTGTCTTTTGCCGTTCCTTGAGTCACTCCTGGACTGTTTGGCGTTCCGAAGGTCAGGGCACCACTCCCTGCTTGGATCAGAAAAGAGTCGCTGTGACCGTGGTAACATCCGGCAAATTTTATGATTTTATCTTTTCCGGTAAAACCTCTGGCCAGGCGTACCGCGCTCATGCAAGCTTCTGTCCCGCTGTTGACAAAACGGATTTTATCGATATGGGGAACCATTTGGACCACCAGTTCTGCGACTTGGGTTTCTATTTCGGTAGGCATCCCGAAAGATGTTCCTTTTTCTGCCTTGCGTTTAAGCGCTTCTATTACAGTTGGATAAGCGTGTCCGAGAATCATCGGTCCCCAAGAGTTGACGTAGTCTATGAGTTGTCGTCCGTCTGCATCGGTTAGATAGGCCCCTTTGGCTTTTTGAATAAACAAAGGTGTTCCGCCTACGGCCTTAAAGGCGCGGACGGGTGAATTTACCCCTCCGGGCAATACTTTTTGTGCAGCTTTAAATAAAGAACTACTGCGCTGGTATAACATGGTATTTGGGTTTAAATAGAACATACGAAGATAAGCAATTACCAGGGGTTTTTATTTCTTTATTTTTCATAATCAAAAAGAAATATTCGAGAGTCTTTTCAATAATTGCATTAACTCTTATTTAGTAATATTGTAAAAAACAGATAAAAATAATACAACATTATTACTGGTGTAAATTTAAGTAAAAATGCATTATTTAAATTAACTTACTGATAATCAAATTATTATAAATATAGAAACAATCATAAAAATCTCAATTTTTTAAGGGTTTTGAATAAATTAACTTATATTTGTTTCTTTTGGAAAATTTTTTACTAACCCAATAGAGTTAATTTAATTATTTGAACTATGAAAATAAAAGCTACAGGTTTTTTAATGCTTTTAATGTTTTTCCTGGTGCAAATTAGTTTTGCACAAGGAAAAATAGTGACCGGAACGGTGACCGATGAAAACGGTGTTCCTTTGCCCGGAGTTAATATTGTT
>JAJYSO010000297.1 GCA_021793535.1 Bacteroidota bacterium
TTGTCATTGAACCGGGAGTCGAAGACGTGCATTCCCAAGTGGAACTCAACCTGACCAAAGAATTGGGGGAAGTTGGGAAAAAAATTCACAGTGCCCGCTCTCGAAATGATCAAGTTTTGGTGGACCTTAAATTGTACTTAAAGGATGAGGTCAAAAATATCGCTGCCTTAACGACAAAACTTTTCGACCGTTTACAAGGACTGAGCGAAGAGCATAAAGAAAAGCTGATTCCGGGGTATACTCATCTTCAGGTGGCCATGCCTTCTTCTTTCGGGCTTTGGTTTGGAGCATATGCCGAATCCTTGGTGGATGATTTAGAGGTGCTTTTGGCTGCTTATCACGTGATTGACAAAAACCCTTTGGGGTCTGCAGCCGGATATGGGTCCTCTTTTCCGATTGATCGGGAATTTACTACGCGAAAATTGGGTTTTAAAACCTTGAACTACAACGTTGTCAATGCACAGATGTCTCGAGGGAAAACCGAAAAGATTTTGGCCATGGCTCTAGCAACACTTGCTGGAACGTTGAATAAGTTGGCTTATGATGTGTGCTTATACATGAGTCAAAATTTTGGGTTCCTTCACTTTCCCGATACGTTGACTACGGGGAGTTCGATTATGCCTCATAAAAAGAACCCGGATGTCTTTGAGCTCATTCGCGGAAAGACAACCGGGATTCAGGCCATACCCAATGAATTGATTTTGTTGACCTCAAACCTTCCTTCCGGATATCATCGCGATCTGCAATTGACCAAAGAGAGTCTTTTTCCAGGGATTAACGCTTTGAAAGAGTGCCTGTGGATGACCGAGTATATGCTGCAATATGTGGAAGTAAAGGAGGGTGTGCTATTGGATGAGCGCTACCGGTATTGCTATAGTGTGGAAGCTGTGAATGAATTGGTTCTTAAAGGCGTGCCTTTTAGGGAGGCTTATCAACAAATTGGACGCGCTATTGAAAAAGGCGACTTCACCCCCCGGTTTGAGATTCAGCACACTCATTTAGGAAGTATTGGCAATTTGGCGACTGCACAGATCAAAACCAATTTTTATCAGGTCCTTGAACAGTTTGAGTAGTTAATTTTCTTCAGGATCCGGAATTTTTATAATCGTTTCTCGTTTGACTTCGGAAAGGATGATACTACTGTGGTAGTGTCCGATATTGGGAAGGTTGGCAATGGTTTCCACCATAAAGTTGTTATAACTTTCAATATCCGTAGCCAGAACTTTGAGCATGTAGTCGTAGTTTCCCGACACACTGATGATTTCCACGATATCCGAAATATTGAGTACGGCTTCTTCAAATTCCAAAAGGGATTTTTTGGATTGCTCTTTAAGGGTGACATTACAAAAAGCCGATACTTTTAACCCGACTTTTTGTCTGTTGATGATGGCCATGTAGCCTGTAATGATACCCGCTTCTTCCATTTGCCGGATGCGCTCGTAGGTAGGTGTAAAAGATAAATTGATGCGCTTGGCAATCTCTTTGATAGAGATTTTTGCATCCTCTTGAAGAATTTCGAGGATTTTTCGATTCTTGTCGTCTAAGTTATATTTCATCTTGAGCATGTTTATTTAGCATGAAATATAATAATAAAAAGAGCAGCAAATTTTACTTTTTTTAAAAAACAGCTTAAAAAAGCCCCTTTAAGGTGCCTCAAGTAGGGATAAAAGCACTGAAATAAGGCCTTTTTTGGTTAAAAATGATGTAAAATCATCTCTTTTGAATATTTAAAATTAAATAGAATACTGTTTATTCTAGATTATAAAGAAATAATAGCTAAAAACTTATTGTATTCTAGTAAATTAATCTAAATTTGCCTCAGTAATACCGATGAAATGAATTTTAAGGTTAGAGAAGCAGTTAAAGAGGACTTGGTTTTTGTTTCTTCCATTGTGGAAGAGATTGCCTATTGGGCTAAATTTAGAAGCACCGGAGTAACGAGTAGGACTACGACCTATGTTCAACAAAAGATAGAAGAGGGCTTGGCGCTGATTGCTATGGATGAGCAAGGTGATTGGATAGGTTTTTGCTATTTGGAGACTTGGGAACATGGAAAATATGTGGCCAATTCCGGTTTGATTGTATTACCAGCGTATCGCAACACGGGCTTGGCCTTTCAACTCAAGCAAATGGCCTTACAGGTTGCTGCCCGAAAATTCCCACAAGCAAAAGTATTTAGCCTGACCACTAATTTATCGGTTGCAAAGATCAACCATGAATTGGGGTATAAAGTGATCCCCTATGATCAATTGTTGAAAGACGAGTACTTTGTAAAGGGCTGCGGGCAGGTGTTGGATTATCCCAAAATGGTTCAAACTCATGCCGGAGATACCGAGTGTTTCATCATGGTATACGATCCCGCTGTTATGCGGCTCAAGAAAGTCTCTTAATCGGCTGGGCTATCCGTGTATAGCATCCCCTGTACTAAATTCTTGCATGATCTGAGCTTCGTATTCTAGGAGCTGTTGCCATTTCTGATCCACTTCCTTGCGGTTGCCATATTTTCGGGCGAATCCCAAAAATAAGGTGTAATGCCCCGCTTCGCTTTCCATCAGTTTACGATAAAATGTTTGGAGCTCAGGATCTTTGAGTTCCTCGGAAAAGAGTTTGAAACGTTCGCAACTTCTGGCCTCGATCAGACCGGCATAAAGCAGGCGGTGGATCAACTGAGTCAACCGACTGCCGCCTTTGGGAAAGAATTGGAGTAATCGGTTTACGTATTCATCACTTCGATGATGACCTAAGGTGAGTCCGCGTGCGGTGATTTTGTCATGTACCAGCTTGAAATGGCTCATTTCTTCCATGGCTAAAAGCGTCATTTCTTTGGTCAACTCGGTGTATTCTGGATAGTTGATAATCAGTGAAATGGCGGTTGATGCTGCTTTTTGCTCACACCAGGCATGATCGGTCAAGATTTCATCCAAATTTTTAGAAGCGACATTGGCCCATCGTGGGTCGGTCGGTAATTTAAGGCCTAACATAGACATAGTAAATAGCTTTTTAACGTTAAACATCCAGACCAAAACTGTCTTTTAGTTTTTCGATTAAGGGATTTTTTTCTTTTAATTTTTGATATTTCTCTAAGGGAGTATAGGCTTTGCGCTTCGCCAGATGGGCGTCCACTTTGACAATAAGGCTGATGTCGGTATTTTGGAGCTCTTTTTTTAAAAAAGTCATTAATGCCGATTTTTCCTTTTCCACATTGTCCTTCATCGTTTCGTTGGGAAGTTTGATGGTGAACTGTGTTCCTTTTATCTTAGGT
>JAJYSO010000298.1 GCA_021793535.1 Bacteroidota bacterium
TACTTTATCAATCAGTGTTTTTCCCATGTGATTTTGTGTTAAACGATGTTTATTCAAATGTATTGGCTTTCGTTCAAATAAAAAACCTTAATTTTAAAGATTATATGATATCCAATTCTTTATTAATATACTAATACATTGATATACAATATACAAATAATATTATAATACGATGTCCAAACTTGGAAATGAAGCTTCTTATCTTTTGGTGCAGTCCTTGACCAAGGCAGAAAAAAGGCACTTTAAGTTGAAACACAACCCGAAGGGGCCTTTGGAGACCCCTTTGTTTGTCCAGCTCTTCGATGCGATGGATAAAATGAAGACCTATGAGGAGAAAGTGTTGCTCGGGAGCTTTGGAAAAAAACAGCTGCCAAACCTTAAACGAGAACTGTATTTTCACGTATTGGGATGTTTGCGGGATTTGGCCGAGAAAAAGGATGTGCGACTCAAGATCCGGCAAATGATCGACTATGCGCAGGTGCTCTATAATAAAGGCCTTTATCAACAAGCGCTAAAGCTTTTGAACCGGGCCAAATCAAAAGCCATCCGCTGTCATGAGGTGGAGCTTAAGATACAAATTTTAGAATTTGAAAAGGTGATTGAGGCCCGGCACATTACCCGAAGTATTGAAAACCGAGCAGAACAGCTCAGAGATGAATCCCATCAAAGTGTTCGCCAACTCAATCGATTGAGTCACTTGAGCAATTTAGCCTTGAGTATGTATGGACAGTATATCAAAAAAGGACATGTGCGATCGCGGGAGGAAGCGGTGGAATTAAAAAAATATTTTGAAAGGGAAGCGGCAGACTATAACCTTATTGATACCCATGAACACACCGCCGAGTTTTCTCCCTCCGAGCAGCTCTCTTTTTACGAAAAAATCAATCTTTATCAGGCGCATTCTTGGTATGCCTATATCTTGCAGGACTTTCCACTTTATTATCGGTATGTACGCAAATGGGTGCATCTCTTTGAGCAGGAGCCACAGCAAAAAAAGATAGATGCCGCTTTGTACTTAAAGGCCATGAATAATTTGCTTACGGCGCTGTTTTTTATCGGCAATGGAAAAGAATTCGATAGGACTTTGGCAGCTTTGGAAGCCTATTGGGAGGCCCACCGGCACTCCGCCAATGAGAACACCAAGACCTTGGCCTTTGTGTACCTGTATACGGCGCGGTTTAACAAGTACTTTATGGAGGGGACTTTTGATCAGGGACTGTATCTGATACAGGAGTGGGAAAAGGAACTGAAAAGGCACCAGCTGCAGATTGATCCCTATCGGATTTTGGTTTTTTATTATAAAATTGCTAGCCTTTACTTTGGGAGTGGAGAGAATACCTTGGCCATCAAATACTTGAACAAGATCATCAACCTTAAAATCGGCAATTTAAAAGCAGATATCCAGTGCTTTGCCCGTATTTTACTGTTGATTACCCATTATGAACTCAAGCATTTCGATTTGTTGGAATACCTCTTGCCTTCCACGATGAACTTTTTGGAGAAAAACAAAGAGATGAGCGGGATATTCATCGAGATCGTCAAGTTTTTAAGGCGCTTTGATCGCCTGGGGTTAAGAGGCCTGCCGGGTGCTTTTATCGAGTTGAAGCACACCTTGACCCAGGTGGCACAAGATCCCTACGAACGCCGGTTTTTGTTGTATTTGGATGTGATTTCTTGGCTGGAAAGCAAGATAGAAGGGCGGCCTGTTCAGGCCGTGATTCATGACAAGTTTATGAAACGGCTGCCGCGCATCTAAAGACTAAAGAAATGAATAAATATTTGGTTGAATTAAAAAAATCAGTAAAAAAGACTTGATTTTGAAAATTTAATTATACATTTGAGCCAGAATTGAAACAGAATGTACAACTCAGCTTACTTTTTTTACTTTTATTTCTTTGCTAACGCGAAGGGCTGAGGTTATATATATAGTGAATTTGTAAAGACCTCAGTTTTTTGAGGTCTTTTTTTTTGATAAAATGGCAAAGGCTGTGTTTTGTTTTTTGGCTTACTTTTTTTACTTCTACTTCTTTGATCAAGAAGCGGGGAGGCTTGTGAGCTGTGATAAAGCGAACACTTCCCACCCGAAGCGGTGGGATTTTTGTTTACACTGTACAAAAAAATACTTAGAAAAAATATAAAGATGTCAAAAAGAATCGCCATTCAAGGGTTCGAGGGCTGCTTCCACCAAATTGCAGCGGAAAATTATTTTGGGAAAGCCATTACAATTGATCCTTGTGTCAGTTTTGGGCAAGTGGTCCACCGTGTGGTTTCAGAAGAATCAGATCTGGGACTAATGGCGATCGAGAACTCTACAGCTGGGACGATTCTGCAAAACTATGATTTACTTCAACGTTCCAGCCTCTACATTATCGGGGAAATCTATTTGCGCATACGCCAACACCTGATTATGATGCCGGGTTGTTTGGAGCGGGATATTAAGGAGGTGCGTTCTCATCCCATGGCCTTATATCAATGTAGAGCCTATTTGGAAGAGCATCCGGATTGGGAAATTGTGGAGAGCAAGGATACCGCACTCAGCGTAAAGCACCTGAGTGAGCGCAAATTGAAAGATGTTGCGGTTATTGCCAGTGATTTGGCCGCAGACATTTATGGGATGCAGATCGTCAAGAAGGATATCAATACCGAAAAAACAAATTATACCCGGTTTTTAGTTTTAAGCCGGGCCGAGAAGAAAAGAGATGCAGCGCATGATCACAAGGCTTCTTTATACTTCCAAACCGACGATACGCCGGGGAGTTTAGCCGAAGTATTGGCCTGCTTTGGGCGGTATGATATCAATTTGTCCAAGTTGCAGTCTTTTCCCATACCCGGTCTGCAATGGCGTTACTATTTCCATTCGGATTTGGAATTTTTAAAGATGGATCAATTTGACCAGGCGATTGAATGCATCAAACCCATTACTAAAAAACTACGGATTTTAGGAATTTATAACCGTGGAAGAACCATTTAAACTGTTAACCTCTATGATACCTGTACCACCTGCTGATCGATTAGCAAAAGTAAAGGAGTATTATTTCTCAAAAAAACTGCGAGAGATCGCAGTGATGAACCAAGAAAACCCCACCGTTATTAATTTGGGCATCGGCAGTCCGGATCGACCCCCGCATCCCGATGTCATTGAAGCTTTGTACCATAGTGCAGCGCAAGATCAAACCCACGGGTATGCGGGATATAAAGGCGCTATCGAGCTAAGAAGAGCTTTTTCGAGTTGGTATCAAAAATATTTTGGAGTGGGCCT
>JAJYSO010000299.1 GCA_021793535.1 Bacteroidota bacterium
CGATCTAATCTTCGACCCTTTGTACTGCAGTTCCCAAATCTTGAGTCATATAAACCGCTGTTCCGTCTGCCCGGAGTAATAGTTTTTCATCCAAGCCCTCTGCCGTTAAATCTACCCAAGTACTACCGTCCTCTTTCTTATAAAAAACACCTTTCTCCAACCCCTCTTCTATAATCTCCTTTCCTAATAAATACGTCTGGCTTTCGTAATAGTTTTTGTCAAAATAAACTCCCATTTTTTTGTAGGTTTCTTCGAAACCCCGGTAAACCCAGGTATTCATTTTGTTCCACAAATCGAGTACTTCCTTTTTTCCCTGCTCCCAATCCCGGAGCATTTTCTTGGCTTCCAACATGAGCGGAGCCTGCTTTTTGGCTTCCTTTTCAGGTATGCCCTTATCCACCAGCGCTGCAATTTCCTTTTTATATTCCTTGTCGAATATGACGTAGAAACGTCCGACAAACTTGTCTCCTTTCTCGCCAGTAGTTTCCGGGGTCTCTCGGTTCCCATCTTCATCTACCTGGGCAAATTTTTGCCATGCAAGCATACTTTTACAGATGTGAATCCCTCTATCATTTATGATTTGTGTGCGATACACCCGAAATCCTGCAGCTTCCAAAATTTTAGCTACAGAAAACCCCAGTAAATTATTTCGGACATGGCCCAAATGAAGGGGTTTGTTCGTATTGGGAGAAGAATACTCCACAACAATGACCGGAGCATCCTTCCTGATTGTAGCCAAACCATAATCTTCGGTTTCACGGATGGTCTGAAAGAGCTTTATATAATAATCCTCCTTAAAAACAAGGTTTAAAAAGCCCTTAATCACATTGTAGTCCTTTACCTCTTCCAATTCAGATTTTAAAAATGCCCCCAACTCCTCTCCCAATTTGACAGGATTCATCTTGATGATTCTCAATAAGGGAAAAATCACTAGAGTAAGGTCTCCTTCAAAATCTTTTCGGGTAGGCTGAAACTCTATATGCTCAACATCAACTTGATAAGTACGATAAAGAAATTCTTTTGCTTTCTCCGTTAATAATTCCTGCATTTCGTTAAAATATAAATTTTGGAGGCACAAAGATACTTCAAAAAATAAAGGTGAGGGATTTTATATGTACCTTTCACAAAAAATGAAATGTTAGTAAACCTTTCGACAGATCCAGGCACACTCAAAGAAAAAATAGAAGAAACTGTGGGGCCCGCATTCGACTTAGAGCAAAGAAAAAAATTGGACGGAATTGATTCCGGATTACTAGAAATCACCACAAGTAGTATCGATATATACAATTTATTGATCTTAAATGAAGGATTGAGTACGTGCTCTGTTGAAATGCGCCCTGACGGTATCATCATACGGTTTCAGGCTGCCTTGGAAACCTATGCACTGATTATTCCTTACTATAAACTCAAAATCTATAAAGGAAAAGCAAAGGAATATGCCTTCTACATGGACAATTACCATATCAAAGTGAAGGCAGCGCGGCAAAAGGTACACGATTTCATCCGCAAAATTCGACATTACAAAGCACAACACTGGTCATCGGTGAAGCCCTACTAAAGCTCTTCACTCAAGAATAAGACTAAGCAGCGCCTTAATCGACCATTAGATTAGGAATCTAAGCCCTCAAAAACATGCTCTAAAGGACGCATATTTGCTGCGTTCATCTTAAGGAGTTGATAATGCTTTTTTAAAGCTGTTGGCAACGAAAACTTTTTATACGGAAAGCCTTGTTCTTTGGCAAACTTTTCAATCTCATCCGTAATTTCTTCATAATAAGCATAATGATATTCGGGAAATAAATGATGTGCCACATGATAATTAAAATTCCCCAGCACGTGTCGAATAAACCAACTCTTATGGGTCAAGTCATTGGTCACTTCAAATTGATGACGCATCCAACTATAGGGAAGTTCATTGATCTCATTGGGTAAAGGAAAGGCATTGTCGGGTAATGGATGCAAGGGGAGCAATACAAAAAGAGCAAAGATACTGGCCACAAATAGCTGTGTTGCCCAGGCCCCGAAGGCCAATCCAAAGGAGACATTGAGAAACAGTACAGGAACCGCAATTTGGTAAAAGAAATAAAAAAGCTTAAAAAAGATAAGTTTTGCTTTCTCCCATCCCGGAGCCGGACCATGTACCTTATAAATTACCCGGCCTTTAGAAAAGAAATCTCTAAAGTCTCGAAGCAATAACCAATTAAACAAGAAAAAAGGATAAATAAAAGGAATATACTTGTGTTGGTACTTCTGCATTCCTTTTGCCTCTATATGAGGAAAAATCTTAATGGGGCCACTCTGCTCCACATCTGTATCCCAACCATCCACATTGGGGTAATTATGATGACTCTCAATGTGCCGTTTCTGCCAGATGTAGCTATTGGCCCCCACCAGATCAAATCCCGCCAAAGCTAACCGATTGAAAATTTTCTTTTTATAAATATTATCGTGTGCTGCCTCGTGAAAAACGTTCAGGTACAACAGAACCAACCCTATGCCCATCAAAGCAAACATCCCCACATACAACCAAGGATGATCTCCGTTAAAGATAGCGATAAAAAAAGCCCCAAAGTAGAGAAGATTGAGCAGGATTACCTTAATTTTCAAGTAGTTCGTTCGGTTTTCAGGAATCTCACGAACACGCTTTCTGACCCTCCGTTTTAATTCTCGGAGTAAGCGATTCTGGTCCATATCTTTTGGGTATGAAATTGCTTGCATGCTCAAATAGAATAATGAACTATAAAGATAAATGATTTTACTTTTTTACTTGTAAATTTTGAATTAAAATTTAACACAAAACAAATTGATATCTGCTGTAAAAAAAATGATTGTTCATCTTTTAGTTATCTATTATGACTAAGGTTAGTGCTTTAGTCATGAGCAGGGTGCCTCAAGCTTCGCCTGTAGGCCCAAAATTTAAAGGAATAGACGGAGCATGTCCGTAATCCTTAATTTCTCCAAATTGATCCTCAAAACGCCCGATATTGTCTCCTAAGGCCTTGAGTAACCGTTTTGCATGGGGAGGGGTAAGAATAATTCGGGATTTGACTTTACTCTTCGGAGCGCCTGGCATAATATTTACAAAATCAATCACAAATTCAGATGGGGAGTGATTGACAATTGCCAAGTTACTGTACTGTCCCTGAGCCGTAGCCTCATCCAGCTCAATATTTAATTTTCGTCTCTTATCGTCTTTGTTTGAATCGTCGTTATTCATTTCTAGTGGCTTTAGTCTATAGCAATGATAAATCGAGTAG
>JAJYSO010000300.1 GCA_021793535.1 Bacteroidota bacterium
TCGTGCGAAATGAAGCAAATATTTTAAATCTGACTACTTTTCATTGTATTTATGTGAAAGAAGACAGTTTATTTTTCAATATAAATATTGATATTTTATTCGCCTACTTATTGACACCAACTGCTAATGAGATATTTAATGATAATCGGAGGGAATATGGCGATGGGTTAAAAAAGTTTGAACCCAATGATTTAAACAAAGCAAAAGTTGTCGATTTTTCTCTGTTATCACAAAAAGAAACATCCGATATTTTAAGTTTATTCAACCAATTTAAAAAAAATGAGGACTATAATTTTGTTGAGAAAATAGATGAAATATTTAAAGGAAGGTTTGCAAAGGATAAGCATTTTACAATTAAAGAAATAAATTTAACGAACACACAACAGCCAGTTTGCTAAAATGTCGGTTAAAGTGCTTCGGTTGAACGTTTTAGGTAGGTTGAAAGTTCGTGCTTTGATTGAAATTTATCGGTAAAAGTCCGCCACTTCAGCAAGCTGGTCAGACGTTAGTGGCAAGCATTAAGCGATATCCAAAAACAGTAAAATGAACTTAAAATATAGTTTCAACAAATACCAGAAAACTAAATAATTGAACTTTATGACATTTGAAAAAGAACGAAACAAAAAATTATAAAAAAATGGAAACTAATCCTATAGAAATTTTTAGAGAATGGTTCACTCAAGAAATGAACGTGACAAAAGTTGTCATTCCCACAGCTTGCTGTTTATCGACTATTGGAATTGACAATTACCCAAATGCAAGATTTGTTTCACTTAAAGGTATAGAAAGCAACAACTTGATTGTAACGGGAACTACCAGTTCTAGGAAAGGACTTGAAATAAACCAAACGAACAAAATTGCTTTAACATTTTGGTGGACAAAAACGGAAAGGCAAGTCCGAATACAGGGGGACGCAACGCAAATAAGCAATGAATTAGCAGACAAATATTTTGCTGAACGAAACAGAGACAGCCAAATTGTTTCTATCATAAGTAATCAAGGAAAAAAAATAAAGGACATTGAAACATTAAACAAGAGATATAATGAAATTGAAGCAACATTCATAAATCAAAATTTAACAAGACCTGAAAATTGGGGTGGTTATTCCATAGAACCAATTAGAATTGAGTTTTTAGAGTTCAAGCCGAACCGCTTTCACAATAGACAATTATTCCAACTAATAAAAGGACTATGGACAAAAAGCGAATTACAACCTTAACCGAAAATATGCCTGCTGCTAACGGTCAGTTTTGCGTCAGGCAGGTAAAGTTTCCGTTCGAAAACTTTATCGTAAATTTGAGCTTTGTCGCTCGCTCGAAATTTTCGGTTGAAAATTCCGCCCGTCGCAAAGCTGGTCAAACGTTACCACACATTAAAATAATACTGCAATAGAAAGAATGTTTTTCAATTCACATAGACTAAGAGATAGACAAGAAGGCCTTGATAAAATAAAATAATTATTCAAAGATAAGAATAAAATTCTAGTTATTCACTATTCTAGCGAGTCTTTCATTACTAGCCTGTAGGCTTCCCCTTTTTAGGACAATGCTAAATTATAAAATTCTCTTCATTTGAGCGGGAATTCCCGCTCAAATGAATTTCTGCAAAAACTTTCGGAGGCAGATTTTTTAGACTATCGTGTGGCCTGTGATAGTTGTAATCCTCTACCCATTCTGCCGTAATTTCCCTTACCTGATCGATCGTCTCAAAAATATGGGTATCCAATACACCTCGACGAAAAGAACCATTAAAACGCTCGATATAGGCATTTTGGGTCGGTTTACCGGGCTGAATATATTTGAATTCTATATTGTATGCTTTACTCCAATCCCCTGCCATTTTTGCTATAAATTCAGGTCCGTTGTCCATCCGTATCCGTTTTGGCCTTTCTCTTTTCTTTATCAGGTGGTTCAATACCCACAATACCCGATTGCTGGGCAAAGTAAAATCGGATTCTATAAACAGAACCTCGCGGTTGGCATCGTCAATCACATTGAAACTGCGAAATTTCCTACCACTCTCAAGCTGATCTTCCGTAAAATCTATCGACCAGCACTGGTTAAGCTTATCGGGAACCTCCAAAGGCTCTTTGATACGCGCCGGAAGTCTCTTCTTTGCTTTACGGCGCAAAGGAAGCCCCAACGCTACATAAACACGATGTACACGCTTATGGTTCCATGGGTGCCCCTCCAATCTAAGACGATGGTATGACTTCCAAAACCCTTCTTCTGGATGTTGTCTGGATTTTTCAATTAAGGCCTTTTCTATCTCCTTATCGTCTTTCTTCTTCGGTTTATAATAGAACAATGAACGGGAACAGTTCAACACCCGACACACCCTGCTGATGCCGTATCGTTTTTTATGCCTTTGTCCGATTACACGCTTTTCACAGGGCTTTAATGCTTTTTTTCAATAACTTCTTTGGCCAATTGATGATCCAGCGCCAATTCGGCATACATACGCTTCAAACGCTTGTTTTCAAGCTCAAGGGCTTTTATACGCTTGAGCTCGCTGGCCTGTAAACCGCCATATTTTCTACGCCAATTGTAAATGGTTGACTGACTGATTTTATATTTACGGCACAAATCTTCAAGCGATGAGCCATCCCTGAACTCATCCAATATCTTTACAATCTTTTGAGGACTGAATTTACTTCGTTTCATAGTTGACAAATTTAATGTTTAAATTACACTTCTAATTTGTCCTAATTTTAGGGAAGCTTACATCAATATATTTCCTGACGCCTCTGATTAAGTGATCTGACAAAGGAACATAACGATCCTTCTTGCCTTTGCTCCGCACTATATGCAGCACCTTACGGTCAAAATCCAAATGGGGAAGTTCGATATTGCGCGCTTCCATACAACGAAGCCCGCAACCGTAAAGCAAACCGATCAATAATTTATGCTTGAGCAATTGGGCAGAGTTGAGCATCTGCCAAATTTCTTCACGGCTGAGTACTACCGGTAATTTATTGGCACGCGGAACAGAAGGAAGTTGAAGATGCTCGTAAGGCAAACCTTCACTCTTGAGCATACTCCGTAATCCATAAACAGTGTGCTTAAAATAAGTCTGGGATGGGGTCTTGGAACGCTGTTGAAGTTCATAGAGATACTCTTTTAAATCCTCCGGATCCAGTTCGGTCGGGAGACAAAATGAAGGGCTACAGCTGCTATATATCGGGAATAGCTATCGAATGTACGCTCCGATCGGCCC
>JAJYSO010000301.1 GCA_021793535.1 Bacteroidota bacterium
AATTACTGTTGTTTTAAGACTGGTTTAGCCAAGTTTTCATCTCACCACTTCCTCGGTTTGACCATGCATAATAAGGAACGGCTTTATGACCATCAAATGTTATTGTATTCACTCCTCCCAGCAACTCTTTTTCATAGGTCACTTTGTATTTTGTTTCTTCGGTGATTTCAATACGGCCAAGTTCAGGGTTGTCCACCTCTTCCAGAGCATAAACAACGGGGCCATACTCAAGTGCAACTTTTTCTCTATTGCTTTCGACCCTATGAAGAGCGCCCACTTTTTTAACTTCCATGGGGAGTTCAATTTTTATAGTGTCTCCTTTTCTCCACTTTCTATTCAAAGTCCAATATCCGTCTTGTACATCTTTATCGACTCTTTCTGCGTTGAGATAAATTGTTGGGCGCTCTTTGGATTGCTTTGTGTAGTGGTATAAGTTTCCTGGAGTGGGCATATTTCTTGCCCAGCCAGGGGCTCTAATTTTCAATTCTAACTCAAGAGGCTGTTCGGGTGAGAGGAAGATCTCCACTTCATTCTCCCAAGGATAACTCGTCTGTTGAACGATTTTTATATCCTTCTCTTGAAACGTGAAATGAGCTTCGCTGCCGACGTATAAATTAATATAGATGCTGTTCTTACTTTTAGCATAGATCAATTCGGAAATACCGGGGAGCATTCTCATCAAGTTGGTCGGACAACAGGAGACATCAAACCAATCCTTTCGGGTTAAGGCTCCCTGGTTAAACTTGTACGCTCCATCAGCCTCTAATGGGTTGGGATAAAAAAACTGGGTACCGTCTAGGGACAATCCAGAAAGAAGCCCATTGTATAATATCCTTTCGATTATATCGAAATATTGAGCTCCCCCAGTTAATTTAAACAAGTTTTGATTCCAGTATACATTGCCGATAGCCGCACAAGTTTCATTGTAGGCTGTCAAATTAGGAAGTTCATAATTTTCTCCAAAGCCTTCATTTTCATGCCTTGATCCAATGCCTCCTGTGAGGTACATTTTTTTATTGACCATGTTTTTCCAAAGGGAGAACACGGCATTGTAATAAGAAGGCTCCCTTTGTAAGCCCGCAATGTCGGTCATTCCAGCATACATATAGACAGCTCTTACAGCATGTCCAACCACTTCTTTTTGTTGCGTGACCGGTAGGTGATCTTGAGCATATTCTCCGTAGAGGGTATGGTTTTGAGCATCCCCTCTTTTGTCTAAAAAGTAGCGGGCTTGCTTCAGATAGTGTTTTTTGAGCGTTACCTGATAAAGTTTTATCAATCCGGTTTCAATAATTTGGTGGCCGGGTACGCCGCCAATTTGACCTGGCCCTTCTCCAAAAGTTTTCACTATTAAATCTGCATTCTTAACAGCGATATCCAATAGGCTCCTTTTTCCGGTAGCCCTGAAGTGCGCTGCTGCTGCATGATAAAGATGTCCCACATTATAAAGCTCATGACTCCTGTCTAAACTTTCCCAACGCTTACCTTCTTCTACCTTCACCCATGAGGCAGGCGGATCACTTGGGTCAATGGTACGCCAAGTGGTGAGGTATCCATCTTTTTCTTGACCGATGGAGATTGTGGAAATCATATCATCCAATGTTTCAGCTAATTCCTTGTTGGGAGCATTGATCAATGAATAGGCAGCACCTTCGATAATTTTATACACGTCACTATCGTCAAAGGGCATTTTTCCTTTTACAGTTCCTTTCATTTGCCCTCCTGCAATTAGAAAATTGTCCAATCGCCCTTCTTCTTTTATTTTTTGGATTCCGTGTTGAAGCGTGATCTCTTGAACTTTTTTGACAATTGGCAGCCAAAAATTATCTTTGAGTTTAACCTGGCCAATGCCTATAGGTGTGATGCTATAGCCCAAATCAAAAGTGCTCATTTTATAGCGCTTACCTGCTGCCATGCTCGTATATAGAGTACTGGGAATGAGGTAAGCTCCCATCCCTAAGATTCCCGTATTTCTGATAAAATTTTTTCTGTCCATAACTTCAGCATCTGTTTTGCGTAATCAGAACTTATGCCTTGTCAACTTTCTTATAAAACATTCCAAACTTTTGTTTCTCCACAAGTTCCCAAGGAAATGAGCTCAATATATAGCATGTCAATTTTCGGTTTATCAAGAAGATTGTTGCCGAGTAAAAAATTGTGTTTAAACACAGGAACCATCTGCTTAAGAGTGTATTATTTTTCAATCGGCCCTGTATAAGGCACTACAGTTTAAAAATTTAATATCCTGGATTCTGTTTCAAATTTGTATTGGTGTTGAGTTGTTCGATTCCTATGGGGAATAAAATAACATGATCTCCCTGAGGGGTATGATTGTACCATGATTTTGTCTGAAAAACTCCAAAACGAATCATGTCTGTTCTCCTTCTGGCTTCGGCAGCAAATTCCCAAGCCAATTCATCGAGGAATCGACCATAGCGAACGGCACTCTGATCCCCTGGATCATCAGTGTTTCCGTTTTCGTCCAACGTTCCGTATTCGAAGGTGGTGTCCCCTTCCAATTCGGCCCCGGTAACTTCCGCTTGAGCAGGATCGTCAAATGATCGCATTCTTATTTGGGTTACAATGTCCGCAGCTGCTGTAGCCCGTCCTGTTCTTAAGAGGCTTTCGGCTTTCATCATAAGGACATCGGTATACCTGAAATAAGGGAAATCATTGCTCAAAGCAGCTTTGGCTCCATTTCTTATTTCGTACTTGCCACATCGATACCCTTCATACATGTCGCAGTTATAAATGCTGGGCATTTCTTTAACAAGAGTGAACAACTCCTCCCCTGTATTGGCATCGTATTGGGGTCCGATTAACCAAGTATCCGTAAGCCGATTATCTCCTTCTTGATAAGAGTCTATCAATTGCGGATTGGCAGATGAGCCTCCCCAGGGTTGTGCTTCCATATTGAAGACACTTCGATGTGAAGGGGCTAAAAACTTCATGTGTGCAGTAAATTGCGGAGCGTAGGTTTCATCATAGGGAATGGCAAATACGATTTCCGGTGAGCTTTCGTTTTGTGTGCTAAAGATATTCCTATAGTTGGGGTCGAGGGAATACTTACCAGAATTAATAATTTTATCGGCGATTTCAATACATTTTTCCCATTCGGCGGTTCCTGTATATACCTCTGCATTTAAATAAAGGCGGGCCAAGGTTTGATAGGCCCCCCATTTGTTTAGTCTTCCATAAGTACTCGGTCCCACT